>CAZMXB010000042.1:0-25050 GCA_964569855.1 uncultured Rhodoferax sp. | reverse complement strand
CGTTACCCGATGATGCCGTTGGCCACGACGCCCGAGGAGCGCCAGTTGGCGTCGCTGAAGATCGTGCCGTAGTGGTCGCCGGTCGAGACCGGGAACACCACGCCCCCGGCGTCGTAGGCGTCCTGGAACGAGTCCACCGGGCCGAGGGACACCATCGACATCGACATCTGCTGGAGCGTGGCGGTGAAGTGGGCCGGGTTCTCGTCCACGGCTCCCGTGAGCGTGGGGGTGAGCACGCCGTCGGCGAAGCTGTAGGTCAGGGCCTTCTGCTCGGAGGCGCCGAAGTACTCGAAGCGCCAGCGCAGCTCGTCGTTGGGAGCCATCATCACCAGCTCGGTGTCCTTCAGCACGAAGGGGTACTTGGCCGTGTCGGCGGGCGAGATGCCGGTGTCGAAGGGATAGGCCGACTGACGCACCGAGGCGCCCGGCCAGCTCTGGCCACGGTAGAAGCCCACCGAGCCCGACATCGAGTGGCTGGTGAAGCCCCGGAGGCTCCACTGCACCAGGAACATGCGGGAGAGCCCGTCGGCGGGGGCGATGTACTTCCAGCCCGCCAGGTCGGTCGTGGGGCGCAGGAGGGCCGTGATGCGGCTGAAGCGGGTGGCCTGCGAGGCGATGAGCTTGCTGCGGAGCCAGAACCAGTCGGGGGCGTCGGTCTCGACCCGGCCCGGCCAGTCCGGATCCTTGTAGGTCCAGGTCGTGTCCCGGTCGAAGGGGATGCCCGAGGTCGTGTCCTCAGTGACACCCTGGAACGACTCGATGCCCACCGAGGGACGGAGGGTGTCGTAGATGTCGCCGATGTCGGAGGGCTCGATGCCGCCCTCGTCCTGGTCGTTGCTGAACTTCGCCTTGAGCTGGGGGGCGGTACGGTCGGGCATCAGATCTCCTCGATCTCGGTGACGGGCGTGCTGCTCACGTCCTTGACGGGAATGAACAGCTCCCCAGGCCAACAGGGTAGACGGATGCCGTACACCTCGTCCCACTGCGGGATCACATCGGCGCCTTCGGGCACGTAGCCCCAGGCTGCGCCGCCGACCCGGTGGAGCACCGTCAGGTCCGTGAGGTCGAGCTGGCCCAGCAGCTCGGGCACGAGGCCGCCGGGCGTGCCGGGGTCGGGAATGAGGTGTGTCACACCCAGCGTGGCGCCAGCGATGCCGGTGGCCAGGAGCTTGTCCCGTGCCTCCTGTACCGAGGCGTTCTCGTCAATGGTGATGGTCGGCGAGCTGACGGCACCGTACGGGGCCAGGTCGAAGACAGCCCCGTCCTTGGCGATCTCCTCGGTGTAGCCGAAGAGGTAGGCGTCCTGGTTCCGGCGGTCGTTGTAGTAGAGGGAGTAGCTCCGGTTGCGGAGGTTCATCAGGGGGTCCGGGGCGCTGGGCTCGATGGCCCCCGTGTCGCCCCACGAGCCGTACCAGCTGAAGTCGCCCTGCATGCCGGTGTGCCAGTCGCCGTCGAAGAACCCGAGCTGGGCGGCATTGTTGTCCACCAGCACGTTGTCCACCCACATCTCCTCGCCCAGGAACTCCAGGCGGAAGCACGCCTCCTCGGCACGATCCGGGAGCTGCACGAGGTGCCGGAGCGGGTGGAACACGGCGTCCGAGCTGACGCTGACCCAGGGACCGTGGGTGTAGCTCGGCACCAGCTTGGCGGGGTCCCACGTCACGAGGCCGATGCGGGCGAGCCCGGTGCCTGCGACCTGGGCCTCCAGCGACATGAAGCGGTCCTGGCTGACGGCGGTGGGGAAGAGGTTCGACTCCAGCACGATGCGGTTCATCGTGACGGCCTCGATACTCCCTATCGAAGGGAGATACTCATACGGATCGCCACCCGTGATGTGGCCCGACTTCGGCCGGGCGCCAGAGCCCAGCGGGCGGGGGCCGGGCACGCCGACGGTGCCGCTGTTCACGATGTCTATGTCGCCGTTGGTGCGCCAGCCGAAGGCAGCGAGGGGGACCGTGGAGAGGAACTCCATCGTCAGGATCTCGGTGACCTTGTTCTCGTTGCCCGGCGTGGTGGGATTCGGCAGGCCGGTGAAGCTCAGGGGCTCGGTGCCGAACTGCACGAGGTAGTTCGAGGCCGACGACGGCACCCAGCGCCCGGCGATCTGCATCACGAACCGGCCGTTGACGTGCTCGCCTGCCTCGGGGATGAGGGGGTTCGACACCACGCTGGTGCCGCCGAGCTGGTTGGTGTCGAAGCCGACGGCCACGATGCCGGTGTTGAACTCGGCGCCCGCCACGATGACGAGTGACTCCTCACTGGTGAGGTCCACGCCCGAGATGCCGTAGAGCACGGCGTTGAAGGTGCCGATGGCCCGGGTCCCGGCCAGGGCGCCGGTCTTGTCGAGCCCTGCAGCGATCGAGCTGATCTCCACCGACGTGGGCTCGACGGTCGTGATGGCCACGAGCCAGCCGTCGGAGCGCAGCGTGAACCAGGGGTCGGGGAGGATGTCGTACACCTTGGGGTCGGCCCCGGCAGCGTCGAACACGAAGACCCAGACCTTCACGTCAGGGTCGCTCGGGGCGCCCGGCAGGCCGAAGGTTCCAGAGCCGAAGGTCCCGGTGCCGAAGGTGCCAGCGGTCAGGCCGATGGTCACGTCCATGTCGCCCTCGGCGTCGCCGGACAGCTCGTAGAGCTTGCTGTAGGTGACACCGTTCAGCAGGCCGTTGACATCGACCTCGAAGCTCGGGTTGGCCACCATGTTGGTGCGCTGGGGCAGCATCCACGAGTGAGCGCAGCGAGAGGGCTCCCACTCGGTCTGCGGCACGCTCATGTTGATGGTGCCGGGGGCGATCTCGGTCATACGTCCTCCACGGCCCAAGCGAAGAAGAGCAGCGAGGCCAGCTCTGCCGTGTGGTCGGCGTCAGCCATCAGCAGCACGGGGGCGTCGAGCCGCACCATCGACAGCACCGGCCGGAACTTGCCGCCGAGGGTGCCGTTGAACCAGAAGGCCATGGCGATGATGGGCACAGCCGTCGGCGCCCCGGTGCTCGTGATCAGGAAGGGCTCGGCCAGCTGGACGAACCGCTGCGTGTCGGTGGAGCCCACGTAGTAGGGCGCCAGGGCCGCCGTGGCGCTGTACACGAGGTCCCCGCCGGAGAAGGAGGAGGGAGGCTGCCAGTGCGGGCTCGTGAGCAGCTCGGCCAGCTCGGAGACGGTAGCCCAGCCGGTGTCGGTCGAGTCGTCCTCCAGGTGCGGAGCCCGGACGAAGAAGGTGACACCGATCTGCGGGAGCGGCAGGTCGTCCTCGGCCGGGGCAGGCAAGAGGTCGATGTTGCCCTTGAGCCAGTTGCTGAAGATCGTCGTTGCCATGGCCTACGCCCCCGAGGGGTCTCCCAGCACCTTGTCGCCGCCCAGGAGGTGGTCTCCGGGCTCCTGGGGATCGTGGCCCAGGCGGAAGAAGATATCAGGCCCGTAGCTCACGATGCGGCCCGCCTCGTTCTCGGGGCTCACCATGACGGCGGCGATGAAGCGGGACGAGATGTTGGCGGCGTCGAACTCGATGACGGGGCAGGCGAACTCGGCGGTCGAGGGAGCCTGGAACGTGCCGATGACGTACTCCCACGTGTTCGCCGTGGCGATCGTGGGCGTGTAGGTCGTCACGGTCAGGGCGAGCGGGTCTATGGTGCGGTAGCCGAGGAACCGGCGGCTGAAGGCGTCGCTGAACGCCTCGTTGCCCTTCACCGAGCCACGGGAGTACCAGGCGAACCCGAAGCGCACGTTCGATTCGTCGGCGGTGACGGCCACGGGCTCGCCGGAGAACTGGTCCGGGCGCACGCCGGAGCGGGCGAAGTAGAACGAGAGGTAGTACCTCTTGCCACCGACGATCGGCACGCCGTAGAGCGTTGGGTTCTGCTCGATCTTCTTGTAGGAGTCCACGTCCTTCTGCACCAGCTTGGTGCCGATGCCGCAGGTCGCTGCCAGGCGGCTCGTGATCTGGCCGAGGCCGTTGGTCTTCCAGGCAGCGCCGTCCCAGACCGGCGCCAGCCGCATCACGCCACGGCCGAGCTTGAGCTTGGGCGTGCGGGTCTCGACGGCGGGCGGGTTGATCTCGGACGTGAGGCTGATATCGGTATCGAGCGTTCGCACGAAGTCGATGGCCGGGCCGTGTAGCTGGCCGAGCAGCTCGGCGACGTTGGCCGCCGGAGTGGCCCAATGTCCCGTGGCGTTCAGGAACTCGGAGTCGTCGCTGACCAGCATCTCGTTGCGGCCCGGCGTCACGACAGTGACATACTGGCTGGCCGTTTCGATGAACGCCTCCAGGCCCGGGACGGTGCCCCGCAGGCGGGCAAGCTCGTTGGCTCGGGCCGTCACCCGCCGGAAGCGCACGTCACCGAGCGCCGAGCTGGGCTGGATGCCGAAGTTCTGCTCGCCCAGGGCTCGGTAGAGCTGCATCGGCGCCCGGTCGGCCGAGTAGATGTCCTCGACGCCCTCGGCCTCGGTGCGGATGAAGTCGAGGTTGTAGCCCATCACCGACAGCAGGCGCCGGAGCGGGCTCTTGCCCACGCCAGCGTAGGAGTCGTCGTCCACCCAGCGGTAGTACGGCGGGAGCATGTCCCAGAGGATCTGCTCGTGGCCGTAGTTGACCGGGACCAGGCAGTGCGCTCGCTTCACGAGCTGCCAGTCGTAGGGGTTGGTCTTCACGAAGAAGGAGTAGTAGTACCACCGGCCGGGCTGGAGGTTGGCGTCGATGGTGCCCCAGAGCTTGAGGTTGGTCTCGGTGTCGAAGACCGGATCCACCTCGTTCCGGCGGCGCAGCACGATGGGAGTGCCGTCGTTCGGCGTGGCCGGGAATCCGTAGCCCGAGCGGGTGACACACATCCAGCTGAACTTGGACAGGTCGGCCGTGTCCACGCCCCAGCGCAGCGCCAGAGCGCCGAGCTTGTCGGGCTGGTGCGCCAGGGCGTTGACCTCCAGCAGGGCCTCGCTGGCGTCCACCACGGCCGCCGGGACGGGCGGGAAGCGCAGGTACGCCGGGTAGGTCTGGTACACCACGTTCGATGGCGGGATCCATGGTCCGTAGGGGTCCAGGTCTGGGCGCAGGACCACTTTGTCGGCCGCCGATGCCTCTACCCACTCCTGGCGCTCCGGCGAGTACTCACCACGAACCTGATCACCTCCCCAGGGCTCCTCGGAATAGCCCCACTGGTAACTGTCGGGGCTGCTCATGTCGTGGACGTTCCGGAGGGGCGCCGTACCGTGAAGGCGGGGCGCCGGGGGTCAAGTGGGGTGTGCTGGAGCCGGAGCGGGATCTCGCTGGGCTCGGCGGGCAGCGCCAGGGACTCTCGGTAGACACGCAGGAGCTTCGAGGCCGTGGCCTGGAGCCCGTGCGAGTCGGTGACCGTGACGCTGATGGTGTACACCCCGGCGACGGTGTACTGGTGCTGCCGGAAGCTGACCGAGACGGTATCGACGGGGGAGCCGTCGCCCCAGCTGAAGACGTAGTTGACCAGGGTGGCGCCATCGCTGAAGACGGGCACCGCCGTGGCGACCACAAGGGCGGGCTCGGCGGGGTACGCCGTCACCGAGTCGTGGTCGAGGGTGAGGGTGATACTCGGGGAGGCCATCAGGTCACCAGACCGCCGTAGCCGGTCACGGAGAGGCCCTGCTCCTGCGTCACGAGGTTGCCGTCGAGGATCTCGGGGCGGATGCGGGGGATCTTCTTCCGGGGGGTGTGAACGTCGGACACGAGCCCGGCGGCGTTGGCCTCCACGGTGTTGCCGTGCATCTCGGTGAGCACCACGTAGTCCACGCCCTCCACGCCCGTGGCGGCCCGGTACACCTGTCCGATGGAGATGCGCTGGCCGAAGTCCACGGCGTTGAAGTTCACGAGGGCGAGCACGGCGGTGCGCACCCGGTCCACGGTCTGGGCACGGTTGAACCCGGGGACCACGTGAACGTCGAGGGAGATCACGATATCCTCCCACCCCTGGTTGTCCTTCTGCCACACGTCCTCCACGAACACGTGCGAGCCCAGGAGCTTCTTGTCCTCCAGCGAGGCGCTGACGAGCGCACGCAGGCGGCCCATCTCGGTGAGCCCGTCGGTGAGGTCGCTGTCGCCGTCGGGCAGGATGCCGGAGTTGTTGGCGATGCGGACGTTCACCGAGCTGTAGACCTCGCCGTAGGCGATGGCCTTGCCGATGCCGGGGACCTGCATGGTGAGTGACACATAGTCGTTCAGCGTCACGGCACGGTGCTGGGTGTTGCTCGTGCGGGGGATGGAGAACCGCATGGTCTCCACGGACTCGGGGTCGGCGCCGCCGAGCGGGTGGTCGTAGTTCGACACGCTGAGGGTGGCCGGGATCGAGCCGGTGAGGGCCGATGGCTCCAGGGTGTTGATCTCGCCGGGCGGGATCTCGTTGGCCTTGGCCCCGATGCCGAAGCGGTACGAGGCCCGGATCTCCACGTTGGTCGGCGGGATCCGGCCCGCAGCGTTGTCGCCGAAGATCACGTGCGTGAATCCCTCGTCGTCCACGTAGGTGGAGAAGGCGCTCTGAGTGGGCCGGGCGAGCACGACGTTCTCGACGTAGCTCCAGTCCACCAGCTGCCCCGCCTCCAGCGTCTGGATGCCGACCGTGCGGTAGATGACACCCTTGTCGGGGAGGATGAACTCGGCGTTGGGGATGCCCTTGCTGAGCCCGAGCGAGGCGCCGGAGACGGTGAGCCCCTCGGTGGCCAGGAGGGGTATGTCGAGCTGGCCCGGGAAGATGGTCAGGTCCATGTCGGTCTCGAACGTGGCCTGGATCTCGCCGGAGCTGCTCACCCGGGTCCCTGCGGGGATCGTGAAGATGGCCTCGTCGGCGCCGAGAGAGACCCGCAGGATGGCCGTGGCGGCCTGCTGGCCGATGGGCGTGTAGCCGAACTGGTCGGCGATGTAGAGCACGCTCCGGCGCAGCTGGGCGGTGCCGAGGAACGCCTCGGAGCCCACCCGGTCGATGTAGAAGTGCATCACGTCGCTGGCGTGGGCGAACAGCTCCAGGAGCAGCGTGCCGAAGTCGCCGGGCTCGCCGAGGGTGATCCACTCGGGGAAGATGCCCTGCCCGATGCCGACCAGCATCGCACGGGTGGCATCGAAGTCCCGTGACGTGTAGTCGAGGACGATCTGGTTGGTGCTGGTGTCGTCAGCCACTGCTTGCTCCGTTCTGAACCACGACCGCCAGGGAATGCTCGATCAGCCTCGTAGCGTAGAGCACGTCGATGAGCACGACGTTCCTGCCGTCGGAGTCGATGCCTCGGATGCTCAGCTCGGTGGGCTCGGTGATGAGTGTCACACTCTTGATCGTGGCCCGTGGCACCAGGATGCCCAGGCGCTCCTTGACCGTGGACGCCACGTCGGCACGCACGAGGGAGTCGGCGCCGTCGAAGAGGAGGCTCTGGATGTCGGCGCCGTAGTCCGGCCGCATGACCCGCTCCTTGGCGTTGGTCACGAGGGCGTCCACGATCTGCTGGCGCACGATCTGGCCGTAGTCCTGGGTCACAGGAACACGCCCGCCGAGGATCCGGAAGACGCCTGTGACGTTGCCCTGTCGGGTCGAGATCGTGGAGAACTTAGCCATCACGCAACATTCTGCCAGCTGGACACCCAGGTGTCACCGGACAGCCGGAGGGTCGGGCGTGCCTGGCGGCCCCAGAAGGGCTCGGCACGCAGCTGGGTGGCCGGTCGGGGCTTGTCCCGGACGAGCATGAGGATCTGCTGATAGGAGCTATCGGACAGGATCGTCTTCGCCCCGACCACGAGCCACATGCCGTCGTTGGTGTCCACCGTCGTGTTCGAGAGGCCGGTTACCACCTCCACCACCGAGCCCACGTTGATGCGGGCATTGCCCCGGACCCGGGCGGTGGCCCGGTAGTTCCAGGCATCGACGTTGCGGGTCAGACTCTCGGCCTGCATGCGGGCTCGGGCAGCGTCGGGGATATAGACATCGCTGTGGAAGTGGATGCCGTCCTCGTTCACCTTGCGGGTGGTCCCGGCGCTGGTCAGGTAGGCCCACTTCGGGGTGTGCGAGATGCGGTCGCTCTTGGACGTGGCGAGCGGGGTGAAGTCGATCAGGAGCGCCTTCTCATCGAAGGTGTTCGTGCTCTTCATGAGCCGCACCACGGCCTCGCCCTTGTTCAGCGTGCGGAGCGGGTCGATGAGGCGGATGACGCCATTGTAGACGGCCACGATGAAGGAGATACCGTGGGCCGCCTTGACGATGGTGCCCCAATCCGACTCGGTGGTCTGGCTGAAGGCGGGCCACAGGTAGTCGTTGGGGTCGGCGACGACGGCGAGCCGGTGGGGTGCCGCCACGCTCTTGGCGATGGCCTCGGTGGTCTGCGAGGCCCAGAAGCGAGGGTCGCCGCCGGTCATCTTCCACGAGGCCGACATCAGCGTGAGGGTCACCAGCGGGTTCTTCTGGAAGTCCTGGGCCTTCTCCACGGCGCTCACGTAGCCGTTGAAGTTGCCGACGCCGGAGCTGCGGGTGCCCCAGCTGAAGGCGATCGGGCTGTCCCTCCAGCGTGCCGGGTCCTTCTCGGCCACGAGCACCTTCATGGTGAGCACGTCGTGCTTGCCCTCCACGGTGTCGATCTCCAGCTCCCGAGGCGTCCACCCGGACACGGCTGCGCCCCCGACCAGGATGCCTGAGACGGGGAGCTGCTGCTGGGAAGCGGAGACGGTGCTCACTCAGGCACCACCAGGATGTCACCCATCTTCAGGTCGAAGGGGTAGCGGACCTGCGGGTTGGCGTCGGCCAGCTCCCACCAGCGCCCGGGGTCGCCGAGGAGCGTCGTGGCGAGGAGCTGGAGGGAGTCACCCTCCCGGGCCAAGATCTCGTCGGGCACGTCGGTGTCGGCCGTCGAGGAGACCAGCGTGCGGTAGAGGGTGTCACGCACCGTGAGCAGGGGCTCGCCTGCGTCGTTGAGGTCGATCTGGCGGCGCTCGGAGTAGGTGTGTGTCGTGGTGAAGACCCGATCGGCCTCCTGGTAGCGGGACTCAGCGGAGAGGGCCATCAGTCCTCCCACTCGACCGGCAGCTGCATCTGCGGGTCGATCTCGAAGGCGGCGGCGATGTTGTGGTGGCCGTCCTGGATGGCGTGCTCGCCGTGGCGGCCCTGGCGCCGGAGCTTGACGGGGTGCGTGGCGCCCTCGGCGGCGATGGACTTCACCATGTCCACGGGGGTCTGGCCGAGCTTGACCCGCCACATGTCGGGGGCGCCTGCGTACTGCGACTCGTCCTGCTCCAGCGACGCCGTGTGGCGCAGCTGAGCGGCCGTCATCGTCGCCGGGAGGGCGTCGGGGAACTGGCGCTGGCTGAGGTTGTTGATGTTCACTTCCCACCCCCGATGCCCTGCGCACCGGCCAGGGCGGGCCGGAGGAGGTAGTTGAAGCTGGACGCCACCGAGGTGGCCGACTTGTCGAACTCCCCAGCCTGGGGCGAGACCGACTTGCCCCGAGCCTCGATGGTGCGGATCCGGCCGGGGCTGACCGACACCACCATAGCGATATGTCCATCACCGCCGGAGCGGCGGAACAGCAGGTCGCCGGGCTTGGCCAGCAGGGTGAGGCGGTCGGCGACACCCGAGGTGCTCTGCCAGGTCAGCACCTTCTGGACCGTCGTCCACCCCGAGCTGTTCCAGAAGTCGAGCATGGTGGCCGTGGTCGGGTAGGTGGACTTCCCGAAGATGCCCTGGGCGCCGATCGTCTGGAACGCCTTCCAGATGAAGCTGGAGCAGTCCCAATACCACGGCGTGGGCTTCCCCGCCCCGTGCTGGGTCCGGCGCCCCTGGTCGTAGCGAGGGCCGCCCGACTGAGCGAACAGCTGCTGGGCCGCCATCAGGGCGTTGGAGGCGATGGTGTTGTTCACCGGGGTCGTCATCTGGAGCGTGTTGGCCACGCCGCCGGACGAGGTGCTGGACGATGAGCCGTTCCACCAGGGGGTCGCCTGGCTCACGCTCGTGTTCACGGCCGACGCCAGGAGGTTCGCCGCCGAGCCGCTGCTCCGGAAGACCCGGACGGCCTCCTCCACGGAGCGGGTGTTGGCCAGGCCGTCACCGAGCGTCGTGTCGTAGGGGATGAGTGCCTGGTAGGCGGCGATCTGCTGGCGAGCGTCGAGCCCGAACGGCTCCCGGAGCGGGCCGAAGTAGTTGATCAGGAGGGTGATATCCATCTCGCAACGGACCGGCACCATGTTGTGGAGGAACTTCGTGAAGCGCACCTGGCTGTTGGTGGGCTTGCCCTGGACCGTGAGGTCCTTGCTGAACACGACAGTGACATCCTCAGGATTCACCATCATGACGCCGTTGTCGGGCACGGTGTTCGGGGTGCCGCCCGGGGGGACGTTGCGGAGCACGGCGTCGAAGAAGGCCATGTCGTGGAGCACGCCGACGTTGGCCCAATCGGCCTTGCTCGTCCATGGCCCACGGGCCGTCGCCTCCACCTGGCGGTCGAACACCAGGCTGAAGCTGAACTCGATGATCGAGGGCGGCGCCACGAGGTTGCCGCTCTGGAACACGGTGTTGAAGGGGTCGATCGCCGCCTGCTCCAGGTAGCTGGCGTACTGGCGAGTGATCTTCTCCGGGTTGTACATGAACCGGAGGGACATATCACTCAGCGGGTTGGCGGGGTTGCGAGCCGCCCGGCGCACGAACCCACGCTGGATGGGCTGGCGGTCGCCGGGGAGCAGGCTGCCGCCCGTGCTCGTCTCGAACGGAAGGTTGGCCCGGCCGAACTCCTCGATGAAGGTGGCGACCTCCTGCTGCTGCCGGTGCCGAGAAGAGGTACTCACTGTCGGCGAGCTGGAGCCGATCATCCCGCCGACGGTGCCGAACGAGGACAGCCCGACAGGACTGCTCGACACCCCCGAGGGGACGTAGCGGTTCATGACCCTCATGCGTGCCTCGCAATGACATCGGCCAGATCCTGCTCAACCTGGGTGGCCAACACCCTACTCACTTCACGGAGGTCGCCCGAGCTGGCGTTGCCGGTGACCTGCACCTTCAGCTCGATAGGCATATGGACTTCGATCTTGGTCTGGGCCACTCCAGCGGCTGCACCCGTCTCCAGGCCGCCGGGGTAGTTCGGGCGGATGTAGGCGTCGGTCAACGACTTGAGGCGGTCGGGGCGGTTCAGCGGGATAGTGACCTCGGGGCCTTCGCCGACACCGATGATCTGCGGCCCGTTGAAGTGTGTCCCTCCCATCTCGTACCAATGCGGGCTCTGGCGTTGCCAGAAATCCCACGCCTTCTGAGGGTTGCCGTACCGCTGTTCGATGTACTTGAGGCCGTAGTCGATCTGCAACGAGGGGTCTGAGGTCTTCGATCCGCCGACGCTCGCCCAGGTGTCGTTCTTGCCACCACGGGACTTGTCCATGAACTGGAACAGCCCATAGGCCGACGAGGAGGGGTTCTGGGCCGTGGGGTTCCACCCCGACTCGTGCATGACGAGCTGGTCGAGGGCGTCCCAGTACTGGCCCCAGCCCTTCGCCTGGAGCTTCTGGAGGGCGATCTGCTTGACCGAGCCCGAGGCGCCTCCGGCGAAGTTCTGCCCGACAGTGACACCACCATTCCCAGCCGCCGCTGCCGCCGCTGCCGCCCTGGAGACGGCCCCACTCATGAAGCCTCCACCGGAGCTGCTGGGGTCCTTCCAGAAGCTACCAGCGCTGCCCTCCACCTCGACGCCCTGGCCGCCGGAGGCGCCGTAGACGCCGGTGAACGGGTTGAACTGCTCCATGCCCGGGAACTTGGACGAGAGGAGCGAGAACAGGCCCTTGCCCAGTGTCCCGATGGGGTTGCTTTCCTGGATCTTGGCCATGAGAGGGCTGAAGTTTCCACCCACCAGCGCAGCGATGGCCGACATCCACTCGACACCTTCCGCCGCTGCATCCACAGCGGCACCTGCCACGTCGGACGCAGCCCCACCGACCTGAGCACCCACCTGGGTCCCAGACGCCCCGAACAGAATCCCGCCGATGCCTGCGCCCAGGATGCTGCCGATCGAAGCACCACCCCCACCGGACATCATGGCGTCGGCCTGCTCGAAGAGTCGCTTCTTCTCGTCAGCGGTCAGGGCAGAGCCCTTGGCGGCCGCAGCCTCAGAGACCAACCTCCGCTTCGTGGCGTCGTCGAGGCTGTCCCCGGGGTCGCCGATACCCCCGATACGGGCGCCCTTGTTGCCGAACACCGGCACCGTGCCGGGCATGCCGACATGCCACTTCTCTCCATGGTGAGAAGCCGAGTCGAGCCCGTACTTGTGGGCGTTCTTGGCGATCCAGTCGTGCTGGCTGGAGGGGCCGAGGTCAGCACTGATGCCCTGGCTGTGGCTGCTCTGGCCGGTGGGGGCGAGGTTGCCTACGCCCTTGCGGCGCAGGCGCTCCTGGGTGCCTCCGTCACGATGGCCGCTGACGATCCTGAGCTGCGGGTTGTCCCGCATCATGGCCCCGACACGATTCTGCATCGACGGCGTGAGGTGTGACATACCGCTGCCGGTTGGGCCGTAGCTGCCTGCACCACCACGAGCGTCCCCGAAGGACGCCGTGCCGCCTGTACCCACGTAGCCGGGGTCACCGCCACCAAGACTGAACCCAGCGACACTCATGCCCGTCAGCGCCTGCGTCGTAGCACCCACGACCGACGGGCCGGTGTGCGTGAGGAGCTTGTAGAGCATGTCGGCGATGGGCGTGGGGACCTTGTCCATCGCCTGACCGAGCCAGCCAGCAATCTGCCCAAGCATCGAGTCGAGGGACTGGCTCAGGAAGGTCTGGAACCCAGCGTCGGTACGCTCCCGGGTGGCGTAGTGCTTGTACATCGACCCACCGCCGAGGACGTTCTCCGAGGACGCCAGGGTGAAGTCACGGCGAGCCTTGTTGCTGAAGCCCCGCAGGCGCTCCATGGCGATGTTGTTGTTCCCCGGGCCGCCAGAGCCGCCGGAGGGGGCGCCGAACATCGTGTCGAAGTCCACCTGACCCTGGGAGCTGCCCGAGTAGGCCGCCTTCGTCATGGCGTACTGCCAGAAGGCGTCCTGCATGTACTCCTCGACCTGATTGGTCCGGAACCATGCGTCGATGTTGGAGCCCGGGAAGTGCTGGGTCTCCAGCTCCTCCTTCGTGAACGCCTTCCCCCGCTTGGCGCCGGGGCGCTGGCCCTCGAAGAAGCGCAGGATGCCCTCGGCCCACTGCTGGAGCGTCTTCGTCCCGCCCCCGGAACTCTGCATGGAGAAGGCGCCGCCGGTCAGCATGACCTGACGCTGCACGCCCTTGCTCATCTGGTTGCCGAGCCCCATCACGATGTCCGGGGCGGCCACCGAGGGGTTCATCATCTGGAACTGGCGGGCAGCGCCGAAGAAGCCGCCGGAGCGGCCCGACTTGTCGTCAATGGTGAAGCCCATCCGGGACGCTTGGTCGGTAGCGCCGAGGATGCCCTTCATCGACCCACGGATGGGGATGGACTCGCTCAGGATGCCGATCAGCTCTTCGATGCGGTCCTGGCCCTTGCGCCCCATGCGGTTGGCGGTCGGGCCGAGGTACTCACTCATCGTGAGCGCTGCGTCCCGGTTCTCCTCCACCCGGTTGTAGGCCAGCTGGATGGGCTTCATCAACAAGGTGGTGATGCCCTCGGCGATGGCGCCGAAGCCGGTGGCCGTGGAGCTGTTGAGGCCCGACATGAGCCCGGAGATACCACTGTCTCCCAGGGACTCCATCATCTTACTGACGATGCCGCCACCGCCGCCACCGCCGGAGCCGCCACCGCCGCCACCGCCACCACCGCCGCCAGCGCCCCCGCTGTTGCCGTAGAAGGAAGCCCCGGACGAGTTGTTGCCACCGCCACCGGAGCCGCCACTGCCGCCACTGCCGCCAGCTCCACCGCCCACCTTGGCGTAGAAGTTCTGGCTGGCGTCCACCACGTACACTGGAACGGGGGGTCCACCGGGCGCTGACCCTGGGTACATCTGGCCCGTGTTCCCTTGGGCGCCGCCACCGGGGGTGGTGGCCTTCGCACGCATGTTCTGCCACACCGTCTGGGCGCCGGAGCCTGCCCCTGTGCCCCCCGCCGACATGCCGCCACGTAGGCGGGTCACCTGATCGTAGAGCTGGGAGAAGAACGACTTGGAGGACGGGTCCGAGGCCGCCCCCGCCAGCTCCTTGCGGAGGGCAGAGACAGCCTTGGTGATCTCGGCGATCTCCTTAATGGAGGCCGTCAGTCCCGGGGTCTCGAACTTCGAGGTGACCGCAGTGGTGTAGCCCCGAGCGGGGGCAGCACCCTTGCCCGAGAGGATGGAGGGCTCGCTACTTTCGGGCATTGGCCAGTGTCTCCATTCTCCACCTCAGGAACTCGATCCAGTAGTGACGTTCCCTCCTGGCCATCTTCTTGACGGTGGTGAGGTCCCACCCGGGGAACCCCATCGTGATCTCGGTCAGCTCCTGGAACAGCTGTGCCTGGTCAGGGACGAAACAACTCCGGGAGCGCCAGCAGGAATCGGTTGTGGAATCCGCACACGCACTCGATGGAGAGTGACATGTCGATCTTGGGCTGGCGGCTGGCGATCACCTCCAGCAGCGCCTGGCGGTCCCGAATGGACAGGCTCCGGACGAAGCTCTCGGGGTCCTGCGGAGGGAGCCCGTTGACGGCGATGATGGACTTCACGAGCGCTGCGCTGGTCATCTCGGCCGAGGTCGTGGTCTCCGTGCTCTGGGCCAGGAGGGCGGCTTCGTCGGCCGAGGTGACGAGACGGTAGGTGATGCGGCCCTTGCTCGACGGGAAGTCGTAGGTCGGGAGGTAGTCACCCTCGGGGAGCACCACCGGGAAGTCGGTCGGGATGTGCAGGGAGGTCTCGATCTCCCTGCCGCACCGTGCGTTCTGGCACTGGTACTTGATATCCCTATCAGGTCCGAAGGTGGCGGTGACCACCTTGAGGTACACCATCATGTCCTCGCCCGGCAGGAGCGTGCCCGTGAGGGACTTGGCCTGCTCGAACGAGAGCTGGTTGAAGTCGATGTCGCCCATGCGGGCGATGCCCAGGGCCACCACGCCGTCGAACCACTCGGCGGGGGTGCGCAGCTTGGCCAGCGCCTCCTCGTCCTCGCCGTCCAGCTCCCGGACGTACCCCTTCGTGAGGAAGGTCCGGCGGGTGGCGTCGTAGACCCCCCGGGGAAGCTCGATGCTCAGGTCCGGAGCGGGCTGCATGCGGGGCTCGTCGGAGACGGGCACCTGATTGGCCCCCACGGGAGCGTCGGCGATGCTCTGGGCCTCGTACGGGTCCGGCTGGTAGGGCTGGAACTCCGGCGGGGGAGGCGGCTGGGGCATGCTCGACGGCGGCCCGAGCGGCTCCCACGACGGGCGAGGAGCTGCGGGGGCCGCCTGCTGAGCGGCGTGAGCTTCGTCGGCGCCCCGCAGGAAGGCGTCGATCTCCGGCGGAACCGAGGTCGGCCCGGTGAAGGGCGGCGGGGTGGCGGTATCAGACATGGTGCTCCTAGGTAGTCGATCAGGGTGATACTACGTCACCCGGGGACTACGCCGCCAGGGCCACCGAGGAGCGCTTGTGGCGCAGGTTGACCACCTCGTCGTGGCCGAACAGCGCCTCGAAGCCCTCGTGGTGGACGGTCATCGAGTGGATGAGGACGGAGTTGTCCATGGCGTTGAGCGACCCGAAGGCCACCGAGCCCACCCAGGCGTTGTAGACGATCCAGCCCATGACGGCACCGGCCGTCGAGCCCCGGGCGCCGGAGGCGGCACCCTGGGTCACGGGGTGATCCATGACCCGGATGATCATGTCGAAGCGGAACTCCTCGCCGAGCCCGATGTTGCCCTCGCCCCACTGGACGGAGAACATCTGGCGGGCCATGTTCCACATGCCAGGCTTCTGGTAGAAGACACCGGCTGCCATGGACAGCGGCGGGAAGTCGGTCTGGCCCGGCAGCTTGTGCGGGTTGGTGTTCCACCCGCCCTCACGGTACGGGACCATCTCGGTGGCCATCGACAGGCCATCGACCTGCGTGAAGCCCATGTTGGACACCTCACGGACCAGATTCGGGTCACGGTGAACGACCTGGACCTGGAACTTGAAGTTCCGCACCGGGTCGGACTTGATCCGAGTCCGATCATCGAGGAGAGAGATTTCGGCCATGTTGCTGGGCTCCTTACTGCGCCTGGACTTCGGTGGAGGTCGTGACCACGCCGTCGAACTGGCTGACCCGGATGATGACGAACTCGGCGGGGGTCTGGAGAGCGACACCCACCTCCATCCGCACTTCACCGGACTGCACGACGGCAGGCGTGTTGATGGTGGCGTCGCACCGGACGTAGAACGCCTCGGCAGCGGTGTCACCCTTGAGGCCCCGGGCCTCCCAGAGCGGCCGAAGCACACGGTCGGCCGTGAGCTGGAGGCGCCCCCAGAGGTTCTCGTCGTTGTTCTCGAACACGGCGAAGCCGCAGTTCCGACGGAGCGTGGACTCGATGAAGATCAGCGTGCGACGGACCGGCAGGTAGCGGTCGGCGCCGTAGAACTTCCGGGTCCGGGCGCCCATGATGCAGATGCCCTGGCCGGGCACGAGCTTCAGGACGTTGATCTGGGCGTTGTTGAGGTCACCCTCCTGGCCCTTGGTGAACTTGGTCTCGACGCCGATGGCCGAGGTGCCTGCCACGGTGCCTGCGGCGGCCCGGAAGACGCCTTCGGTGGCGTCCACCCGGCTCATCACGCCCATGACCACGCCGCCCGGGGGGACGAGGATGGTGCCGCCGACGACGGCCGGGTCGATGATGTACACCCACGGGGCGAAGTCGGCCGTGTGGCTGTCCACCCGGGTGTTGGAGTCCGCTGCCGAGGTGATCGCCGAGATGTAGGCGGCCTCGTCACGGCCACCACGGGGGGCGAAGGCGTCGTTGATGACCACGAGGTCGTCACGGTCGGCGTCGAAGAGGCTCGTGTTGAGCATCGCCGAGCGGAAGGCCGTGTAGTCCTCGGTGTCGGTCGTGAGACCGGCCACGTTGATGAGGAGCGGCCCCTCGATGCGGGTGGCGTTGTTGACGGCGCTGGTCTGGAGGTCCACCGACTGCGGGAGGCCCGGGTCGGTACCAGCCACGGCACCCGAGCCGGAGCCCAGCGGACGCACGGGGGCGTTGCTGGCGTCGGCCGTGAGGGCCGCCGACGGCGTGGTGATGTCGGGGTTGGTGGTGAAGTTGACCAGCTGGACGTACTGCGAGCCCGCCGTGCCGTCGTTGACCACGACATCGAACCGGCGCAGGCCGGGGATGTCGGAGCGCATCGACAGGTCGGTGAAGCGCTCGGCCTCAGCCCAGGCGGGGGTGCTGACGGTGCCCTGGTTGAGGTACACCCGCATGGTGTACGCCGAGTAGGCGCCACCGGCCACGGCCTGGCTCGTGATGAGCACGCCGACCTTGTTGCCCCAGGTCCCGGCGCCCTTGGCCTGGACGGTGAACGCCTGGGCTGCGCCCGTGCCCGTGTAAGGCAGGGTGGCGATGGTGCCGGGGCGGGTGTGGTCGATCGAGCGGATGACGTAGCAGGTACGCCCGCCGTTCTGGAAGAAGGAGTACACCGAGTACGGCAGGTAGGACACACCGACGATGGGCTCGTTGGGGTCGAGGGCCGGGATCTCGGGCTCGAACGTGTCGAAGCCCGTCAGGCCGGTGAGGTTCACCGACGTGGCGTACTTGGCCGGGTTGTTCACGGCGTCCAGGATCTGGTTGGAGTCGCTGAACGGACCCCAGAAGTCGGCGGCGCCTGCGTCGCTCGACAGGAAGAAGTCGAGGCCGGGGGTGACCTTCTTCTGGGTGGTGAAGTTGATGGCGTTCCAGCCGACGGGGAGCGCAACGAGGGTGTCCGGCGCCGTGTGGGTCGGGTCGTAGGTGCCCTTGGCGTCGGCGGCGCCACCGGCAGCCGTGACCGCCCAGGTGACCGTACCGCCGGACACGGGGGTGGTACCGGCGGCGATCGAGGTCGTGGGGAACGTCGAGTCGGCGAAGGCGCCCGTGTCGGTGGCCGTGATGATGAAGTTGCCGCTGTTCTTGGTGACCGTGAGGTCGCCGGGGGCGACGTTGCTCAGCGCCTCCAGGGCAGCGAGCAGGGTGGCGGCCGTGGCGTTGTAGGCGACATCTGCCGTGGTCTGGCCGCCGAGCACGACCTTGAACTGGCCCGCCGTGGCGGTGACGGTGATCGTGCCCGACCCCTCGCTGGCACCCGTGCCGTTGAAGTAGGTCGAGTTGGCGTTGCCGTAGGTGTACGCCAGGAACGTCGAGGTGCCGGGGTCCCACTGGAGGGCGATGTCACCGTAGGCGGGGGTGATCCCGACGGGCGCCGTGAGGGTGGGGTTGGCCGACACGAGGACGATGTTCACCGCCGGGGAGATGCCGCCGAGGATGTCGGTGCGGTCCCGGAAGAGCTTGCTCTGACTGTTCCAGCGGTAGCCGGTGTCGATCCAGGTCGTCCCGTCGAAGACGTAGATCGAGTGGGGGAGGTTGAAGCCGGGCTGAGCCGACTCGCCGGAGACGTACTTGTAGAACGTCCCCTTCGTGCCCCGGTAGGCGTTGACGAACGCCAGGTCGCCCTTCTTGGCGCCGACGATGCCGCCGGTCGAGTTGGACGCCGTGCCGGTCGTGGTGGCCCGGACGTAGACGGCCGTCGGGGCGTTGGCCACGTTGGCGTCGATGCCCTCGATCTTGTCGAAGCCGCCGAAGCGGGTCACGTAGTCGGACCAGCTGTCGAGCCGGGTCGGCGTGTCGATCGGACCCTTGGAGGCGGCGCCGACGAACATGCCGACGGCGACGGCTGCGCCGAGCTGCTCGGGCGGGCTGGTAAGCGGTGCCTCGGTGAGGTACACGCCCGGGGACTGATGTGCGACCATGTTGTATATCTCCCTACTTACGGGGCGGGCTGGGGTTCGGTGAACTCACCGATAGCGATATGGTGCTCCGAGGAAGAATCGTGATCCACCGCTTCACGGGTCTCAGAAGCCCGGTCGTAGAGATCGACGTGGACCCTACTCGCTCGGACGACCTCAACGGTAGTGTCTACGGGAACTTCTGCTTCGATCGAGATGGTGTAGATCTTGCGGAAGTGCCGCTTGTCCGTCTCGGTGGTTTCCTGCGTGTCGGCATTGGTGAAGCTGAGCCTCTCCATGCGACGCCAGGTCTTGTCGGCATCGACGCTGAGCCACACCGGGTTCGGCGGGAACACGTCGATGAAGAACTTGGCCATCATCCAGCGGTCGTCCTGCGCCGAGGTGGCGTGGGTCGTGATCTGGTAGATGAGCTTCACGGGCTTGTAGTTCTCCACCCGGTAGCCCGTGGTGGGCTCCTCGGCGCCGATCTCCGGCATGGAGTCACTACTCACCGATGGGAAGTACTGGCCGATGCGCTGACCGGCGCCGACGACCACGGGGTTCTGCGGATCCTCGATGTCCACCAGGACTCCCTCGAACACCGAGGGGTCGTCGCCCAGGTTCCACACGCTGGTCTGGCGCTCCAGGTCCGGCGTGATGTCGAGCAGGTCGATGGTGATGAACGGGTACTGCTGGGCTCGCTCGCCGTCGGGCCAGCGGTACCAGACGGGCACCTCGGTGTTGGGGAGGCTCCGGGGCCGGGGCATGGACAGGCCCGAGAGGTGGCGCTTGAGGGCGGCCTCCTCGGCGAGGATGAACCCCACGCTCTGGACGGTCTCGATCTCTGCGACTGAGGGAGTCACTCCGGCGACCATCAGAACGCCCCTCGGGAGGCGAGGTGCATCTGGGCACGCTGAGCAGCGAGGTTCATGGTGTTGTCGAGCGTGCGCATGAGCCCCGAAGGAGCCCGCTTCTCGTCGCCGTACTCGGCGGCGAACGCCTGGCTCTCGAACCCGGCGCCACGAATGCCGATCCAGGTGCGGTCGTTCTCGTCCCAGGTGTCGATCTGAGCAGCCAGCTCGGGACCCCACGAGGGATGCGCAGCGGCGGCCTCTCGAACATCATCTAGTACCGAGCGGTGGGCCAGAACCGTGGCTTCCTGCGCTGCCTGAGCGTGGAGGAGCACATGCTGCTCCAACGCATCTACGGCGTACGAGGGGATCTCGAAACCCATGCGGGCTCCGTCCTTCCATGGTTCTGGGCGTGTGGGCCGGTATCGCTCGATATCCGGACGCCCGAACCATACCCCATATCAGGAGGCTGCGTCTACCATCCGAATGCGATGTAGTTGACCCGGAAGTCCGTGTCCGGGATGAAGGGTCCAGCTGCCGCCGAGACGTGGAACGTGGCGTTGGCGTTGGTGTACGAGCTGCCTGAGAAGATGGTGTACCTGTGCACATCACCGGGACCGAAGCCATCGCCGTTGGTGACCAAGCAAGTGAGACACCCATTGGGGAAGCTCTCGGGGAACGGGATCACGATCTGACCGAAGGCGTTGGAGTGCACGACGACCGAGCCCGCCTGCCAGAGGGGCTCGTAACGGTAGAGGTCATCGGTCGACGGCATGGCTCCGGCGATGTTGCCGTTGCTCCGGTGGCGTGCACCGCTGACCCGCTGCCAGGCGCCGGAACCCGAGCCGCCGGGGACGAGCTTGATGAGGCCGTTGGTGCTGGCCTCCCACTGGAATTGGGCGCCGTTCAGGAAGAGGTTGTTCGTGACGAGGCCCGAGTTGGCCACGACGTTGCCCGCCGACGAGGTGATGTTGCCGCCCGCCGACAGGGCGCCGGAGATGGTCTCGTTGCCGACGACGTTGATGCCGGTGTTGTTGACGACGACGTTGCCGCCGCCGATGCTGAGGGCGTTGGCGATGACGCCGCCCGCCGTGACGTTGCCGGTGGCCGTGATGGTCGTGGCGGCGGCCAGCGAGCCTACCGATGCAGCGCCCGAGACCGAGGCCGTCGTGGCGGCCACCGAGGCAGCGGCCACGGCACCGGAGATGGCCGCCGACGCTGCCTGGACGGCGCCAGCTGCCTTGAGCACCGGGGCCTGGATGGGGATGTCGCTCACGAGGTCGGTGGCCGAGGTGGTGAGGTTGGCCACGGCGGTGCCGGTCTTGAGGTGGAGCCCGGCCGAGTCGGCCACGACACGATCGACGGCGACCTTCAGGAGCGGGACACCAACCGAGCCGTCGGCTGGGAGGGTGATACCTCCGGTCCCGGCGTTGGAGATCGAGGCGATGGCTCCGGCATCGGCGACGGTGAGCAGGCCCGAGAGGAGGGCGTACTTGTACGTGCTGGCGCCGGTCTTCACGGCCAGCTGCTTGGGGCCGATGAAGTAGACCACCTGGCCCTCTTCGAGCGAGCCCGGGACCTTGGCCGGGTCACCTGCGTAGCTGTTGGCGGCGCCAACGCTGTCGAAGCGCACGACAGTACGGTTCTGGAGCCACTCCAGGTCCAGCTCACGCACGTTGTCGATAACGTCCCGCCAGTCCACGAAGCCGACAGTGGGATTCGAGTCGGGTACGGGGGGGATCTGGGCTGACATCAGGGCTCCTCGGGGGGCGGGACGGTCACGTCCGATGGCTGGTCGAAGGGGAAGATGTCCTGCACCAGCTCGTCGTGCTTGGTCTCGATGGCCGAGACGCCGATGATGTTGTCGCCCGACTGCGTGCGACCACGGATCTGGAAGTTGCTCACGTCCCAGAAGCGACCATCGTAGTAGAGAACGTCGTTGAGGCGATCGTCCATCCACGGGCTCGCCGGGCGGCCGTCCTGGTCGATGGGCGGCTCGGGGCGCACGTCCCAGCTGCGCTCGCCGTGAACCTCGCTGATGGGGAGCCCGGCCTCCAGGGCCTGCTCGGTTGCGATGGCACCACGCAGACGCATGGTGGGTCGGCGGCCGGTGTCGGTGTACTGCTTGGGGTCCTCCACCTGATCGAGCCAGATGAACGGGATCATGAGGGGAGTGAGATACTGCTTGTTCCCCTCGTCATACACGTCGTGGTACTGGCTCTGGGCCACGTCGAAGCGGAACCACAGGACGATCTCGCCGATGATTCCCTGGAGCCCTCGCATCTTGCGCTGCTGGTAGGCGTGCTCACGCCGCATGTCGATGGCCATGCGCTAGTACCGGCCTTTCCGAAGGACCGACCAGTTGGAGCCGTCGGTGTGCTGAACAGGGACCTCCGTGGCTGGGTTGACTGCATGGGCCGCCGCCGTACGGTGGTACCCGTCCATCATGACGGGCTTGTGCTCCTCGCCCGGGTCCGATCCGTAGTGATGGAGTACCACTGGCTCACGCACACCGTGGGCGGCAACGTGCTCGGTCATCGAGCCCGGCTGCGGAGTGTTGTGTCGAGCCCCGCCGTGGCCACGATCCGCAGTGTCCGGGCCGTTGGCTTCCTGGCGCTTGCGCTCCCATGTGTCGTAGGGGTACACGTCATCGAAGTCACTCTCGCCGCCGTTGAAGTGGGCGGCGGCGTCGTTGTCACCTACGTCCCGCAGTCGCCCTGCGGGCACGAACATAGGCAACTGCTGGAACTGCTCGGGGTTCACGGCGCTCACATCGGCCACCCTCCGACGGCCGCACCAGTGTCACCATTGATGACGAAGCCGCCCTCGTTGCCGTCGGCGAACGGGGCCTCGATGGCGGGCAGGATGCGGCGGGGGTAGCTCGGGTCGTCCACCTCACGCTCCTCGAAGATGGGCACGAGGCGGCCGGTGAGTCGGGAGACCCGGCGGATCTCGGACACGCTGATGCGGTTGAAGCCGACGTTGAGCGCCATGGCGCCCTCCTCGTACTTCTTCTGCCACACCTGGAAGAGCTGCATGACCTGCTGGAAGCGCTGGCGCACCGGCACGCTGATGCCCTCGGGGTTGATCACGTCGTACTCGGTGGCGAACTCGCTGAGGAGCGACCACAGTGCCTGCACGACGGTGCCCATGGCGATGACGTTCAGCTCGACGGCGGGCAGGTCGGCCACGGTGGTGTCCGAGCCTCGGCTCATCATGTGCTCGTTGGCCACGAAGCGGGCGTGGAACTCCAGGTCCCGGGGGAGGAACCACTCGTAGAAGTAGCCGCCGACGACGACGCCGGTCGGGTAGGCCGTGCTCAGATCGGTGGCGTGGAGCCGGAGGAGCCCGTTGCGCTCGTCCACCGAGAACGAGCCCTCGGCGGTCACGGCAGCCCCGGTGGAGCGGTTGGTGACCGTGAGGTTGGTCACGAGCGGGTGGGACAGGTTCAACGTGCTCTGCATCGGCGGCACGAAGACCTGCTCGAAGTACTTCGGGAAGTCCCGGAGCAGGTTGCGGGCATCGGAGGCGATAGTCATATCAACCCTCCGGCGGCCAGAGGCTGGGCGGCGGCGCCAGGAGAGTGACACCCTCAGTGATCTTCCAGTTGCCCGTGCCCCAGGTGATGAAGTTGGTGAAGGTCAGCGGTGCGCTGAGCGGATCCTGCTCATCCTCACGGGTCTTGGTCTCACCGGAACGCACCGAGTACTCGTAGGTGCCGACCTGCATGCGCCCGCTCATGTCGGACTTCATCTCCATGTGGACGACGGTGCCGTTGCGCTCGGCGTCCCACGAGCTGGTGACCCAGAAGACGCCGCCGAGGCTCTGCTGCACCCACCAGACGTACGTGCTCGGCGGGTTGCCGTACCACGGCACCCAGCCGTTGTGGAAGCGCAGGGCGTGGCCGATCCCCCGGCGGGCCTCAGCCCACCAGTGGTGCTCAACCCACTCGATGCCGTCGGGCAGGGTCTCCTGGGGCTCGGCCGCCGTCCAGCACACTCCCGGGGCGAAGAAGTCGTACACACGGAAGTCCCCCCGTGGGAGCGGGGGGAGATCCTGGTGGACCGGGAGGCAGTGCGGGTTGGGGGGAGAGCTACCCATCGGGTGACTCCTTCTAAGGCGTAGCTGCGGGCGGTGCGGTGACCGTGAACTCGTTGGTCTCGAACGTGTAGTTCACCGAGCGGATCGGGTTGATCTGGTACACGAACGTGAAGACGAGCGTGTAGGTGTCGGGCGGGAGGTTCTCCGGGATCTTGAGCGACGTGCTGAACCGGGTCCCGCAGCCCCTGGGGGCGTTCGTCGTGTAGTCGGGGAGCTGGTACACCAAGTCGTCGTGGAACTCACGCCGGATCGTAGCCCGGAGGGTGTCGTGGTTCTTGCAGTACGAGGCCTGGATGAGCACGTTCCCGCCCGCCTCCACCACGATGGGGCCGGTGCTCGTGCCATCGGCCCGGAGGATCTGGATGCCCCGGTGGAACTCGACCACCGGCTTGCCGTAGGGCTGGCCGATCCAGTACATCGTCAGCCCGAGGAAGAACATCAGCCCGAGGAAGGCGAACAGCACCAGCCCGAGTCGGGTGATGCGCAGCAGCTTCTGCTGGCGAGTGGGCTCCCGGCCCGCCTCGGCGATCTCGTTCACGACCTTGGCCGCCCAGGTCGGGATGGTCACGCCCTCGGTCTCGGTGGTGGTCGTGGTAGTGGTGGTCGTGGCCTTGGCCGTCATCACGGTGCTCCAGTGGGTAGCGATCCGCCCTTGTTCACCACGAGCGCAATCAGTGCCACCAGCACGGCGGTGCAGATGAGCCCGATGGCACCGAACACCACCCGCTCGACCAGCCTCAGGCGGGCGTCGAACTTCGACTCCATGTCGGTGAGACGCAGGTCGAGCAGCGTGTTGTGGGCCTCGTAGACCGCCCGGAGCACGAACTGCTCCAGCTTGGCCTCGAAGGCTGCGTTGGAGGTCTCCAGGTGCTCCTGGAATGCAGTCAGAGATGCCTGGATCTCTTGTACCGTGCGCTCCATCAGAGCCTTGGAAACGTCATCAGCAGGCACTGCGGTGGGCCTTCCTTGATCGGGTAGAGGCATTGCGGTCAGCCTGCCTTTCTCGCAGCGTACCGCATCACTGCCTCAATGGCGGGCTGCCACTCGGGGATCGTTCCGTGCTTCGAGGCGGTCATGGCGTGCCTCCGTCGAGCTGGGCGAGCAGCGCGTCGAGCGCTGCCCGTTGCGCCAAGATCGCGGTCCGCACCGTGGTCGATGCCGATGATGGGGTGAGGTCGGCGAGTGGGTCACGGAGCGCCGCAGCGACATCGGCGAGCGTGATCTCGACCGGTGCTGGTTCGGGTTCGTCGGGCACTTCGACGAGCCCGACGGCGTCATCGGCGACGATGC
>CAZMXB010000041.1:4802-25554 GCA_964569855.1 uncultured Rhodoferax sp. | reverse complement strand
ACCCGCGCTGGAGCACCACAACCTGCACCGGGGCTACAACGGCCTGCGCGAAGGCGAATGGAACCCCGCCCACTTCGAGGCCCTGGTCGCGGGGCGCACCGGCTGGCCCATGGTGGATGCCTGCGTGGCCATGCTGCGCGAGACCGGCTGGCTCAACTTTCGCATGCGCGCCATGCTGGTGTCGGTCTCAAGCTACCCGCTGTGGCTGCATTGGCACCCGGTGGGCCATTGGCTGGCCCGGCAGTTTTTGGACTACGAGCCCGGCATCCACTGGAGCCAGCTGCAAATGCAGTCGGGCACCACCGGCATTAACACCACCCGCGTGTACAACCCGGTCAAGCAGGCGCAAGACCACGACCCCAACGGCCTGTTTGTGCGCCGCTGGTGCCCGGCCCTGCGCCGGGTGCCTGACGCCTGGTTGTTCGAGCCATGGCGCATGCCTGAGAGTGTGCAGTTGGCCTGCGGCGTGCGGGTGAGCTTGGACGCCCCCGTTTGCGCGCCGGATGCCTGGCCCATGCCGCTGGTCGACCTGGCAATCGCCACCCGCGCCGCCAAAGACCGCCTGCACAGCCTGCGCCGCGACCCCCAGGTGCGCGCGGACAAAGCCGCGATTGTGGAAAAACACGGGTCGCGCAAAACGCGGGGTGAGCGAGCAGCTGGCAAGCCACGCAGCAACCGGGCAAGCCCTGCTGCCAGCACACAACTCAGCTTGGGCTTTGACTGACTGGCTCGCTCACGAGCCAACCTGTCCATCGTCTATTTCCCCATTCACCCTGCACATGCAACCGCAACCACCTCCGCCCCGTTCATGAAAATGCGCAAAAAATCCGAACTACCCAGCAAGATTTGCCTGACCTGCGGCCTGCCCTTTGCGTGGCGGAAAAAGTGGGAACGGGATTGGGAGCTGGTCAGATACTGCTCCGGACGTTGCCGCCGTTCCAGCCCACCCACACCCAACCCAAAGCCCTGAAAGCCTGAAATGCACCCCACCCACACCCTGCGACTGATCCTGGGTGACCAGCTCAACCCCCAACACAGCTGGTTCACCAAGGTGCGGCCCGAGGTGGTATATGTGCTGATGGAAATCCGCCAGGAGACGGATTACGTGCTGCACCACGCGCAAAAAATCATCGCCATTTTTGCCGGCATGCGGGAGCTGGCGCGCCAACTGCGCGAGGCGGGCCATCGAGTGCACTACCTCGCGATTGACGACCCCGCCAACCAGCAGAGCCTGGGGGACAACCTGAGCGCATTGATCACCGACTACCAGGCGCAGGTGTTGGAATACCAGGACCCCGACGAATACCGCCTGGACCAACAGTTGCAAGCAATTTGGGCCTCCAGCCCTCGTGAAATAAGCGTGGCCTGCTATTCAATAGATAGCGAACACTTTTACACCCAGCGCCATGAGGCGGCGGAATTTTTTGCCGGCCGCAAGCAGTGGCTGATGGAAACCTACTACCGCCACATGCGCAAGCGCCACCGCGTGCTGATGGATGGGGCTGACAAACCCGTAGGCGACCAGTGGAACTTTGACGCCGAGAACCGCAAGCCCTGGAAAGGCACCCCGCCCGAGCCGCCCGACCTGCGCCCGCAGCACGACCACCGCGCGTTATGGGCCACGATTCAGGCCGCCGGGGTGCAGAGTTTTGGCGAGCCCAGCGCAGGCCAGTTTCGCTGGCCCCTCAATCGTGCTGAGGCCCTGCAGCAGTTCGACCACTTCATCACCTATGCCCTACCCCACTTTGGCGACTTTCAGGACGCCATGAGCCGCAAGGCCTGGCGGCTGTTCCACTCGCTGCTCTCGTTTGCGCTGAACGTGAAGATGCTCAACCCCCGTGAAGTGGTGGACAGGGTCGAGGCCGAGTGGCGCGGGGGCCGCGTGGAGCTGGCCGCCGCCGAGGGTTATATCCGCCAGATCATTGGCTGGCGTGAGTACGTGCGCGGCATCTACTGGGCCCACATGCCCGGCTACGACCAGCACAACTTCTTTGAGCACTTCACGCCACTGCCCGAATGGTTCTGGACCGGCAACACCCGCATGAACTGCCTGGCAGCCGCCATTGGCGGCTCGCTGCACAACGCCCACGCGCACCACATTCAGCGCCTGATGGTGATTGGCAACTTTGCCCTGCTGGCCGCTCTGGACGTGTATGCGCTGCACCGCTGGTATTTGGGGGTTTACATCGACGCCTTTGAATGGGTCGAATTGCCCAACACCCTGGGCATGAGCCAGTTTGCCGACGGTGGCCGGCTGGCCACCAAGCCGTATGTCAGCAGCGCCGCCTATATCGACCGCATGAGCGACTATTGCAAAGGCTGCGCGTACGACAAAAAGCAGCGTCTGGGGGAAGCCGCCTGCCCGTTCAACGCCCTGTACTGGGACTTTTACCAACGCAACACCGCCAAACTCAAGAACAACCCGCGCATTAGTATGGCCTACCGCCAGCTTGAAAAAATGCCCGCCACCGAGCTAGAAGCCATCCGAGGCCATGCACAGGCCTTGCGCGCAGGGCTGAACGATTTGTGATGGCGCTATGAACACGCTTTGAAACCCATGAACAACGCTTCGACTTCCACCGCGCTGGATCTAACTTCGTTCCCCGAGGGCTTTCGCGCTCTGGTCATCGGCGCATCGGGTGGCATCGGCCAGGCCTTTGTGCAGGCGCTACAAGCCCACCCCCGCTGTGGCGAGGTGGTGGGATTGCACCGCCACTCACAACCGCGCCTGGATTTGGATGACGAGGCCACCATCGCCAGCGCAGCAGATATTTTGCGCGGTGGCATCAACGGTGCAAACAACGTGGACGAAAAGTTCCACCTGATCATCCACGCCGCGGGTGTGCTGCACACCGAGGGTTTCATGCCAGAAAAGAAGCTGGCCGATTTGGGTTACGCCCAGATGGAAGCCACTTTCCGCGTCAACACCCTTGGCCCTGCCCTGGTGCTGCGCCACTTTTGCCCGCTGCTCGATCCCCGGCGCGGCGTGCTGGCGGTACTGTCGGCCAAGGTGGGCAGCATCGAGGACAACCGCCTGGGCGGCTGGTACAGCTACCGGGCATCCAAAGCGGCGCTAAACATGCTGTTGAAAACTGCGGCCATCGAAGTCAAACGCAGCAACCCCCAAGCGGTACTGGTCAGCCTGCATCCGGGCACGGTCAATACCGGCTTGTCAAAACCCTTCAGAGGCGAGCAGATTGGCCGGTCCGCGCCAGACGCTGCGGCGGACATGCTGGGTGTTTTGAACCGCTTGTCGCCAATTGAGTCCGGCGGTTTTTTTGCCTACACAAGCGAGCACCTGCCATGGTAGGAGAAACAGTCAAGTCCGCACGCACCCGGGTTTGCCGGGCCTGGCGGTGTAGGATAGACCAATCCGCTTCAACACGTGAGAGCCCGAACATGCATTTACCCTTCGCAAACCAAGTCGCAGGGTTACTCATACTGGCTTTATCGACAACTGTGGCGCTGGCGCAGGAGCGAACCGGCACATTACGCAAGATTGCCGACAGCGCAACCATCGCTGTTGGTTACCACGAGTCAACGCCGCCATTTACCTTTGTGGGTGAAGATGGCAAGCCCATGGGGTATTCATTTGACATTGCCATGAAGGTGGCAGAGGCGGTCAGGCAGGAGCTGAAGATACCTTCGCTGCAGATCAAGCTGGTCCCATTTACCACCCAGAACCGTTTCCCAACGGTTCAAAACGGAACTTCGGATCTGACATGCGGGGCCACCACCCACACAAAGGAACGCGAAGCACTGGTGGCTTTTTCCAACACCATTTTCATTGCCGGCTCGCGCCTGATGACCCGCAAGGACTCGGGCATCAAGGACTTCAGCGACCTGACTGGCAAGAGTGTCGTCACCTTTGCAGCCTCCACATCCGAAAAAATGCTGCGCAAGATGAATGCCGAGCAGAATCGCCGGATCAATATCGTCACAACGTTTGACCGTGGCGAGACCCCGTTCTCGGTATTGCAGAACGGGCATGCCGATGCCTACATGATGGACGATGCACTCTTGTACGCCGCCATCCAGCAAACCTGGCGGCCCTCGGAATGGACGGTGGTGGGCAAGCCGCAGTCGTTCGAAGCCTACGGCTGCTTCATGCGCAAGGACGACCCTGCGTTCAAACAGGTGGTGGACAGGGAGATCGCCCGCATCCAGAGTTCTGGTGAGGGTGGCGCGCTGTACAGGAAGTGGCTGTTATCACCGATTCCGCCCAAGGGTGCGAACTTCAACTTTCCCATGAGTGAAGCCATGGTGCAGCTGTTCAAGAGCCCGAATGACAAACCGTTTGACTGAAGCCCCTCGCTGAGGACCATGGCTTTACGGTCCATGCGCAATACGCTTTTCAAAAAATATGCCCTGATATTTGGCGTGGTGGTCGGCTCCTTGCTGCTACTGAGTGGAGTGGTTGGCATCAGTTACTCCTACCAGCACAACCGACAGGCGCTGACGGAACTGCAGCACGAAAAAGCGCAGGCCGCTGCTGTGCAGATCGGACAACGCCTGGTCGAGCTGGAGCAAAAAATTGGGACAACTGCAGAACCCAAGACAGGAGTACAGCCGCTCGAACAGCGGCGCGCAGAGGTTCAGTTGCTGCGGCGCACACAGGCGTTCAAAGAAGTGGCGCTGTTGGATCCACATGGCAGGGAAGTATTGCGCGTGTCACGACGCGGGAACGAGCGGGACAACACCAGAATTGATTTTTCAACGCAGCCCTGGTTTGCCCAAGTCAAATCGGGGCGACCCTACCGCAGCCCCATCTACTTTGACGGGGATGCCCTGTTTATGACCGTGGCGATGGCCATTGGCCCGCAAGAAGCGGGCATTACGGTGGCGGAAATAGACCTTGAATTTTTGCTAGGCAGCATTTCCAGCATCAAAGTGGGAAGCGCCGGGCATGCCTATGCCGTAGATTCAAGCGGTCTGCTGATCGCCCACCCGAACATTGGCCTGGTCCTGCAAAAAAAGAGCCTGGCCATCCTGCCGCAGGTCCAGGCAGCACTGCGCGCACCTGAAAACGGAAATGTCGATTTGAGTGCGGCCCGAAACTTGGCTGGTGAACCCGTGCTGACCGCTTTCGGCACCATTCCCTACCTGGGCTGGCTGGTGTTTGTTGAAGAGCCGCTGACGCAGGCTTACCAGACCTTGTATGCCGAAGTGGCCCGCAGCGTCGTGCTGATGCTGGCGGGCATTGTGCTTACGGTTCTGGCCTGTGTCACCTTGGTGCGTCAAATGGTGAAACCCATTAGCGCCTTGCGTGAAGGCGCTCAAAAGATCGGTCGTGGTGTGTTCGACCAGCCGATTGTCGTCAAAACGGGCGACGAGTTGGAAGCACTGGCACAGGATTTCAACAACATGGCGCAACAGCTTCGGGAATCTTACACCTCGTTGGAGCAAAAGGTTGCACAGCGCACCCAGGAGCTGACCGACACCACGCATGCGCTTCGGGAAGCACAGCAGATTGCAGGACTGGGCAGCTTTGTGTTTGATGTTGCAGCAGACTCCTGGGAAGGATCTGCGGTATTGGACTCGTTGCTGGGCATTGATACCCAGGCTCCGCGTATTCGCAGGAGCTTCATCGATCGCATACACCCTGACGACCTGCAGTTGGTCAGAGACAGTTTTGAAGACCAGCTATTGGCACACGGAAACGCTTTCAACAAAGTGTTTCGGGTCATCCGGGCGAACGATCACGCGGTGCGCTGGGTGCACGGCTTGGGCAAGGCGGAATCCGACGATGGTAGCTTCGTCAGAGTGAATGGCACGATCCAGGACATCACCGAACGCAAGGAACTGGAAGACCAGATACGCCAACTGGCGTTTTACGACCCATTGACGCAGTTGCCCAACCGCCGCCTGTTCAATGACCGCCTGAGCCAGGCCTTGCTGGCGGAAAGGCGCAGTGGAAACTGCGGCGCAGTCATGTTTTTAGATCTGGACAACTTCAAGCCGCTCAACGACCTGCATGGACACACGGCGGGCGATCTGCTGCTGGTGGAAGTTGCGCGACGCTTGCAGGCCTGTGTGCGCCAGGCGGACACCGTGGCACGTTTCGGGGGTGACGAGTTTGTGGCCATCCTGACCGAGTTGCATGCCGACCGGGAAAGGGCCGCGTCGCAGGCTTTTGCTGTTGCCGAAAAAGTGCGGTCAAGCCTGTCAGAGCCTTACCGACTTCTGGTGCATTTTGATGAGCCAGAAGGCGCCACCATCGAACACCGCTGCTCAGCCAGCATCGGCGTGACCATCTTCAACCCATTTGACACCAACGAAGCTGACATCCTTTTAGCCGCAGACGCGGCAATGTACGAAGCCAAGAAGGCCGGGCGTAATGCGATTCGGACTAACTGTCGGTAGCCTGGCGTAAAAAATGTAGCGGATCAGTTCAGCGCGGCACCACTCTCAAACCATTGCCGGATCAGGCCACGCTCGGCCTCGCTGATACCCGTGGCGTTATTCAGCGGCATGACCTTGGTTACCACGGCCTGCTGGAAAATGCCCTGCGCATGCTGCTTGACCCCCTCGATCGAGTCCAACCGCACGTTCTTCATTTGCACCTGTTCGCCGTGGCACATATAACAGCGTTGTTCCAGGATAGGCTGCAATGTCTTGTAGCCAATTTGGCCTCCAGCCCTCGCGGATACTGCGTTAGACGCTCCTGCATTTATAGCATCCGGGGTGACCGGAGGAGCTGGCATCAACCACACAAATATGGTCCCAATGGCCGCCACACCGGCCAGCACATACGGCCACGGGTGGCTATTGCGCCCCAGTTTGAAGCCATGGCGCAACACAAAAAACTGGCGAATGGCGGCACCGGCGAACATCATGCCGACCAGAACCAGCCAGTTTTGCGGGTGCGTATAGGTGAAGCTGTAATGGCCACTGAGCATGGCAAACAGCACGGGCAGCGTGAAGTAGGTGTTGTGCACACTGCGCTGCTTGCCACGCTTGCCATGAATCGGGTCTACCGGTCGGCCGGCCTTGATGTCGGCCACCACGGTCCGTTGACCCGGGATGATCCAGAAAAACACATTGGCGCTCATGCTGGTGGCGATCATCGCGCCCACCAGCAAAAAGGCGGCGCGCCCGGCAAACCAGTGGCAGGCCAGCCAGGCAGCGATCACCACCAGCACCGCGACCAGCGCGCCGACTATTGTCTCGCCGTTCTTGTGCTGCCCAAAAATGCGGCAAATTCCGTCGTACGCCAGCCAGAACACCACCAGAAATGCCAGCGCCACTGCAACAGCGGCATTGGGCGACCATTCCATCACCGACTTGTCGATCAGGTAGGTGCCCGCGCTCCACAGGTAGGACACCGTAAACAGCGAGAAGCCGCTGAGCCAGGTGCTGTAGCTCTCCCAGTAAAACCAGTGCAAGTGCTGGGGCAACTGGGGTGGAGCGCCCAGAAACTTGACCGGATGGTAGAAGCCGCCGCCATGCACGGCCCACAACTCGCCGCTGACGCCCTGGCGTTTCAGGTCTTCATCCTGCGGCGGGGTCAGGCTGCTGTCGAGAAACACGAAGTAAAAGGAGGAACCCACCCAGGCGATGGCGGTAATGACATGGACCCAGCGCAACAGCAGGTTGGCCCAATCCAGCAGGTAACTTTCCATGCAGTGTGTTCTCCTTGGCGCGATGTCAAAGTGTATACAGTTTTACCGCGACTTGGCGGTTCAGCCGGAAACTTGCAAGATCTGGGCCGCCACGGCCACCGCAATCACCTCCGGCTCTTTGCCTGCAATGCCGGGCACACCAATCGGACAGGTTACATGGGCCAACTCCGCCTCGGTGCAACCGCGCGCCAACAGGCGCTGGCGAAACGAGGCCCATTTTGTCTTGCTGCCAATCAGGCCCACGTAAGGCAAATCGCCTTTTTCGCGCTGGCGCGCCAGGCAGGCGGCCACCACATTCAGGTCTTCGGCGTGGCTGAAGCTCATGATCAGCACGCGGGAGCCCGGCCTCAAATCGGCCACCGCGGCCTGCACCGGGTCGGAGTGTTCACACACCACGTTGGCGGGTAAGTCAGTCGGAAAAATTTCATCGCGGCTGTCAATCCAGGTCAAGGCCATGGGCAGCCGGGCCAGCACCTGCACCACGGCGCGCCCCACATGGCCGCCGCCAAACAGCGCCACGGGTATCTGGAGGTTGGCAAGCCTCTGGCGCAGGGTCTCCCGATCCGCGGCGCCCACGCGCTGAAAGTGCAGCAACACTTCACCACCGCAGCACTGACCGAGCGAGGGGCCTAGCAAGTAGCGCACCCGCGCATCGCCCGTCCCATGCTGCAACCATTGCCGGGCGTGGGCCAAAGCGTCATACTCCAGGCGCCCGCCACCGACCGTGGCGACAGTGCCGGCGGCGAATACCGCCATCCAGGTTCCGGCTTCGCGCGGCGCTGAGCCCCGGGTGGACTCAACCGTGACCAGCACCCCGTCCTCGGACTTCAGGTGTTCCAGCAATTCAGTTAGCAAGCTCACAAACAGATACCAATTCCAGGGTTTTAATCGGTGCATTCCGCACGAAAATGAGCCACAGTATGCCTTGCACCCCATCGCCCGCCACCCCCATGCGCCAGGTTGTTGTTCGCAAAACACTCAGCCGCACCACACAGTGGACCGGTGTCGTATGTCTGCTGGTCGCGTGTACCGCCAAGTCGCCGGTCCCCGCGCCAGAAGTCGCGGCTGTGCCGCCGCCGGTCGCACCGGTGATGACGCCGACACCGCCGGTGAGCACCGAGATCGTCACCAAAGTCTCCCAAGCCAAGACACCGCGCGAGTACCGACGAGATGGAGCAGCCCACCTGTATGCCAACAATAGCGGTCGCATTTACCCGGGTAAATTGCCGCCTTTGCTGTATGCCATTGGGGTGCTGCAAGTTGACATCAACGCCAAGGGGGCCGTCACGGCGTTGCGCTGGATGCGTGCACCCAGCCATGCGCCTGAAGTGGTGGCCGAGATTGAGCGCTCGGTGCGCCAGGCCGCTCCGTTCCCGGCTCCGGCCAAGATGGGCCATGTGACCTACACCGATACGTGGTTGTGGCACGAGAGCGGCCGTTTTCAGCTCGATACACTGACCGAAGGGCAGTTGTAGCCCAGATGTTTGAACACGATCTTGCAAAAGAAGAAGAAACTATCATGACAAATCTGTTGCGTTTCAAATAGCACGGGCATAGTCACACTACGTGATGGAAAATACCGAAATGGTGGCCGACAGGAAGGTCAAGTCTTTGATTACCAAAAGCGCAGGGCTGGTGTGGGCAAACAAATACCCAAGGGAGGTGTATGTATATCGGACAAAGTGGAAGTAGCGCTTTCAATGCGCGCAGTGGCCGGAACCTCGGCCGCGTTTTTGCGAGTGGGATGTTGGCTCTGTTGGTCGCGCTTGCGACGCTGATACCCGCCACCGCTCTGGCCGCTGACAAGGTCTATACCGACAACCAAAATGGCACCGTGACCGACCCGGTAACGCAGCTCACATGGATGCGCTGTGCGATGGGTCAGGTCTGGGATGGGCAGACTTGTTCGGGGACGGCGACGCGTTTCGATGTCGCCACCTCCACTGCGCTCACGGGCAAGACCACTTTTGCAGGGCGGACCGACTGGCGTTTGCCAAGCATTCGGGAACTATGGACGATTTTTGATGTCTCCCGGGTGAGCCCGTCGCTTGATGCTGTCGCTTTTCCCAATACACCATCGGTCAACTTTCTGACCTCCACAGTCTATGCGCCTAGCCCGGCGTTCCGCTGGATTGTGTATTTTGGCGATACAACTCCAAGTTACGACGGAGTTCGGATGGTGCGCGGCGGGCTGTCCAGCAGCTTGATGAATCTTGCGCGGCCTGCAACCGACTACGTAGACAACGGCGACGGCACCGTCACGCACAAGCCTACCAACCTGAGTTGGCAACGCTGCGCGGTCGGCTACACCTGGACTGGCAGCGCGTGCACCGGTACACCGAATAATCTGACCTTTGACCAGGCTGCCGCATTGACCAGTTCCTTCGCGGGGAAAACCGATTGGCGCCTGCCAACAATCGACGAGTTGGAGAGCTTGGTGGACTACACGAAGTCAAACAACGTATTGAACAGCACGGCATTTCCCCCCGCTACCGGGGCCAATCGCTTTTGGTCATCCAGTCAATATCCGTTGAATGCTGGTTTTCACTGGTCATTTCTGGTGGGCACCGGTGGCTTGTCGTTTTCTGCCACAAACACTTTAATGCAGGTCCTGTTAGTCCGAACCGACACCACTTCGACTCTGCGACCAAACCTCCTCACCCTCAACGGATCCAACACCCTGCAAAGTGGCGCCAGTACCACGCTCACTGCCACTGCACGTTACACCGATAACAGCCAACGCCCCGTCAACCCCGTCTGGACCAGCTCCGACCCAGTCGCTGCCGCAGTCAGTTCCAACGGAATCGTCACTGCCGGTGTCGTCTCTGTCAATACGCCCGTCACCATTTCTGCCAGCTGGACAGAAAACGGCTTCACCGTAGAAAGCTCCATGGTGATCACCATCGCTGCGGCACCTGCGACACCCAAACTACTTACCCTGACCGGCTCAGACACCCTTCAAAGTGGCGCCAGTACCACGCTCACTGCCACCGCCCGTTATACCGATAACAGCCAGCGCAGCGTCAGTCCGGTTTGGACCAGCTCCAACTCCGTAGTCGCCGCCGTCAGCACTGCTGGTGTGGTCACAGCCAGCGTCGTAACGGTCAATACGCCCGTCACCATTTCCGCCAGCTGGACAGAAAGGGGCGCCACCGTACAAAGCACCCTGGTGATCACCATCACCGCTGCGCCTGCGAAACCCAATTTACTCACCCTGACTGGCTCCAACACCCTTCAAAATGGCGCCAGCACCACGCTCACGGCCACCGCCCGTTACACCGATAACAGCCAGCGCACCGTCAGCCCGGTTTGGACCAGCTCCAACCCCGTCGCCGCCGCCGTCAGCACTGCTGGTGTGGTCACGGCCGGTGTCGTTTCGGTCAATACGCCCGTCACCATTTCCGCCAGCTGGACAGAAGGCGGCGTCACCGTGCAAAACACTCTGGTGATCACCATCACTGCTGGACCTCCGACACCCAAACTACTCACCCTGATCGGCTCCGACACCCTTCAAAGTGGCACCAGTACCACGCTCACTGCCACTGCCCGTTACACGGATAACAGCCAGCGCACCGTCAGCCCGGTGTGGAGCAGCTCCAACCCCGTCGCGGCGGCGGTCAGCGTTAACGGTGTAGTCACCGCTGGTGTCGTATCGGTCAATACGCCCGTCACCATTTCCGCCAGTTGGACAGAAAGCGGCGCCACTGTGCAAAGCACCCTGGTGATCACCATCACTGCTGCGCCTCCGGCACCCAACTTACTCACCCTGACAGGCTCCAACACCCTTCAAAGCGGCGCCCGGACGACACTTACCGCAACTGCCCGTTATACCGACAGCAGCGAACGCGTCGTCAACCCGGTTTGGACCAGCTCCGATCCCGTCGCCGCCATCGTCAGCACCGCTGGTGCGGTTACCGCCGGTGTCGTAACTGTCAATACGCCCGTCACCATTTCCGCCACCTGGACAGAAAGCGGCACCACCGTACAAAGCTCGCTGGTGATCACCGTGTCCGCAGCACCGGCCGTGCTGGCCGGCCTGAACCTGACCGGTGTAACCAGACTGCAGTCGAATGGTCAGGTGCGCCTGGTGTTGAACGCGGTGTACTCCGATAGCTCCAGCAAAGCCGTATCGGCCACCAGCTTTGCACTTTCTGACACCGCCTTGGGCTCGGTCGACAGCCGCGGGGTGTTGAGCGTGACCCGCGTCACGACCGACACGCCGCTCACGGTCACAGCCACCTACGAAGAGGGTGGCATTGTCAAAAGTGCCAGTTTGCCCGTCACCATTACCGCCGCGCCTGCCGTGTTGTCGCAACTGACTATTGTGGGCGCCAGCGCGTTATTGGCGCCCGGTCAGTCGCTCAATCTGTCTGCGCTCGGTGTTTACGATGACGGCACCAGCAAGACCGTGAATGCCACCTGGCAAGTGGCGGGTACCGTTGCCACAGTGTCCAGCGCAGGCTTGTTCCAGGCCATGACGGTCAGTACCGACACACCGGTGGTGGTGTCTGCCAGCTACACGGAAGCGGGTGTAACGGTGAGTGCGCAGTTCCAGGTGATCATTCAAGCGACTGCGCAGCAGTCGCCGATTCAGGCCGAGGTGCAGACTACCGGCACCAACGACAACTTCAGTTTGGATGTGTGGACCAGTGCTTCGTCCATTACAAATGGCGCAGTTTCCAACACGAACGCCAATCGGTCAGTCATTGCACACCCGGCTGCTGGCGGCCGACCGGTTTACAAGTTGTTTGTGGTGGCCGTGATACCCGGCGGCAAAGTGGTACCGGTGGACAGCATCTTCACTCTCAACCGCAGTAGCGAGTGGCAGGGCCTGAGCTTTCCTGTGGCGGAGTACCTGAACGGAGTGGCCGAAAACAGTGTTCAGCTGGTCGAGATTCTTGACAAGCTTGATGTCAGCATCATTTCGGGTTCCAAGATCTTTATAGGCTACGGCACGGATGATCAGGAGATGCTTGCATCCGGCCGGTTCCGGATGGTGTACCAGATTCAGTAGCGCCAGGGCCTAGCGGACCCCAGTTTCACGACACGCAGCGGCACTTCACGCCGCTCACAGCCGTTTCGTCTCAAAGCGGCTGCGCAAACCGCGCGCCATTTGGACACTGCACTCCTCGATCAACTTATCAGGAGTCCGCAATGTACAAAACCGCCTTTTCTCGGCACCTCGGCCATCTGGCCCTCGCCGCTTCCCTGCTCGGCTTGGCAGGGCTGGCGCATGCTGCACCCGAAGCCCAATTCAAGTCCGCCTTCCAGCAATTCATGCAGGCCAATAGTGGCGACAGCGCCGCCATCGACAGGGCCGCCGAGGCGTTTGCGGAGTTACACAAGAACGCCCCCACCAACCCGGTGCTGCTGGCTTACACGGGTGCTGCCACCGCAATGCGGGCGACCACCACCATGCTGCCATGGAAAAAAATGGGCTTTGCTGAAGATGGCCTGGGCCAGTTGGACAAGGCCCTTGCCATGCTCAACCCCTCACACGACGCCATTGGACACAATGGCACACCGGGTGTGCTGGACGTGAAGTTTTTGGCCGCCAATACATTCCTGGCCGTTCCCGGCTTTATGAACCGACACGACCGGGGCCACAGGCTGCTGGATGAAGTGCTCGCCAGCCCATTGTTAGCCAGTGCGCCGCTGGGCTTTCGTGGCTCGGTCTGGATGAAAGCCGCCCGTGAAGCCACCAAGGCCAACGATGCAGCGCAGGCCAGGCGTTACCTGGGTCTGATCGTGCAAGAGAAGGCACCGCAGGCTGCGCAGGCGCAAACCATGCTCAGCGGTTTGTCGTCATGAAACCGGCTGACCATCCAGTGGTGGCCCTGCGCGGGGTTCACAAGACCTACCACCTGGGCCGACACGTCATCCCCGCGCTGCAAGGTGTGGACCTGACCGTGCAGCGGGGTGAGTTGCTGGCGCTGACCGGCCCCTCCGGTAGCGGCAAGAGCACCATCCTCAACCTGTGTGGCCTGATCGACACACCGGACTCGGGTGACATCGCGCTGGCCGGCCAGAACATTGGCGGCCTGAACGAGGACCAGCGCACGTTGTTGCGCCGGGACGCGCTGGGCTTTGTGTTCCAGAGCTTCAACCTGGTGCCGGTGATGACGGTGGCCGAGAACGTGGACTACCCGCTGTTTCTGGCAGGTGTACCCGCTGCCGAGCGACGTGAACGGGTGGCCGCACAACTGGCCGCCGTGGGCCTGCAGGACCATGCCCACCACCGTCCGGATGCCTTGTCCGGCGGCCAGCGCCAGCGTGTGGCGATCGCCCGCGCGCTGATCAAACGCCCGCGTCTGGTGATTGCGGATGAACCAACGGCCAGCCTGGACTCGCACACCGCCGACCAGGTGCTGGACCTGATGCGCGAACGCGGCCACGCCGAAGGTGCGGCCTTTGTCATCGCCACCCACGACAGCCGCCTGACCCGCCGCTGCGACCGTGTAGTGGCTTTGTTAGATGGGAGGATTCAATGATCGCGATGAATATGTGGCTCAAGTTCGCCATACAAAACACCTTGCGCAACCGCCGCCGCTCACTGGTCACGGTGTCGATCGCCGCGCTGGGCACGGCCGCGATTTTACTGGCTGGTGGTTTTGCGCTTTACACCTACGAGGCACTGGCCCAGGCCGCAGCCCGTTCCACTGGCCACCTGATCCTGGGCAAGACAGACCAGTTTACAAAAGACGAAGACATGCCGCTGCAACACGGCCTGGACGACGTGGCCGCGCTGCGCGCCGCTTTGCTGGCAGACCCCGCAGTGCGCCAGGTGTTACCCAAGGTGGAGTTCAGCGGCCTGATCAGCAACGGTGACAAATCCACTGTGATGATGGCAGCCGGTGTCGACCCGGATGGCGAGTTCGCTGTCAAGGGCCCTTTTTTGACGATGACCGAAGGCAAGGTGCTGGTCTCTGGCAGCGCGGACGCGGAAGTCATGCTGGGTTCCGGCCTGGCCCGCAGCCTGAAAGCCACGCCGGGCAGCAGCCTGACACTGCTGGCCAGCACCACCGACGGCGCCATGAACGCGATGGATGTGCGGGTCAAGGGCATTTTCACCACCGGCGTGCCGGATGTGGACAAACGACTGGTCTACACCGACATCGTGACCGCGCAGAAGCTGTTGGTTACACAGCGCGTATCCACCCTGGGCATTTTTCTGGACCGGATGGAATCCACGGAACCGGTGCAACAGCGCCTAGCAGCCCGGCACCCGCAACTCACAGTGCAGACCTGGATGGACCAGGCCTTTTTCTACAAATCGGTGCGTGACTTGTACAACCGCATCTTCGGTGCGCTGGGGCTGATCATTGGTGTGATCGTTGTGTTTGTGGTGACCAACGCCATGGCCATGGCCATCATCGAACGCACCCGGGAGATCGGCACGCTGCGCGCCATGGGAACCCTGCCAGGTCAACTACTGCGTACGCTGGCGTTGGAGGGCATGGTGTTGGGTGGTGTTGGCGCGGTGACGGGTGCGGCGCTGTCACTGGGCATCTCGTTGATGCTGTATGTGGTTCCGGTGAACATGCCGCCGCCGCCAGGGCGCTCGGTGGGATATCCGCTGAATGTGTCCATCGACCCGCTGATGTACGCCGTCACGCTGGCCGCGATGGTGTTGCTGACCATGCTGGCATCGAGCTGGGTGGCGCGCAAGACGGTGCATATGCCGGTAGTTGATGCTTTGGCGCATACATGAACTTCCAGTTTCCTTAGATACCTTCCCCACTCCCCCCAGCCCCCTCGCCCCGCCGGGCGAGGGGGAGTCAATACGGACAGCCGATTTTGTTGCTGCGAAGAAGTGAAACTTCTACGGCTCCAATGTTTTCTCTGAATCGATACGCTATCTTTTTTATAGCTACTTACGCACATTCCACGAGGGCTACACCATGATTTTCTCAACAAACGATCGCTACCAACCCACTGGCGCAATCAAGCCAACTAAACAGTGGCGGCGTAGCATCTTCACTTTATCGCGCGGTCAAATGTGGCTGTTCAGCTCCCCCTCGCCCGGCGGGGCGAGGGGGTTGGGGGGAGTGGGGGAAAGAACACTGAAGGCAATGAAATCTCTGGCTCTTTTCACCATAGCGGCAAGTACCTTGCTTCTCGGCCCAGCCCAAGCCCAAGACATCAATACCCTCTTGAAAGACGCCGACCGCTACCGCATGAGCGCCGAGAACCTGCAGGTCGACACCCAGGTCACCGTGTTCAACACCGACGGAAGCCAGGATAAAGAACGGCGCTACACCGTATTTGCCCAATCCGAACGCAAGTCCCTGGTGCTGATGCAAAGCCCGGTGGAAAAAGGCCAGAAGGTCTTGATGCTGGGCGACGACTTCTGGCTGATGATGCCTGGCACCCAGAGGGCCATGCGCATCACACCCATGCAAAAGCTGCTGGGCGACGCATCCACCGGCGACATTGCCACGATGAACTGGGCGGGCGACTACACCGGCCAATTGGTGGGTGAGGAGCCTTGCCAGAACGAGGCCAAATCTGTCTGTCTGCACCTCAGCCTGCAAGCCACGCGCAAAGGCGTGACCTACCAGCGCATCGAGCTGTGGGTCGGCAAGACCCGGCATGAGCCGGTGCGTGCCGATCTGTTTGTGCAGTCCGACAAGTTGGCCAAGCAGGCGCGTTTTGTGATGGACAAGCCGGGCAATCCGACCACGGTGTCAGAAATGGTGCTGGTCGACAAGCTCAGCAACAAAAAGGAGACCCGCATCAAGTATTTGGGTCGCAAGGAGCGCACGGTGCCAGCCGAATGGTTGAACCCGATGTTTTTGGCCCGCAGCCCGGCGCTGGAGTAAGGCATGAAACACCTCTTGCAAACCTTGCCCGCAGTGGGTGTCGCGCTGCTGGCCCTGACACCAATGGCCAGCGTTGCCCAGCAGACCGGGGTATCCGGCGAGGTGCGCAGCTACTGGAACGAGCGCCTGGCGGGGGACGCCGGTCCCGTCGCGCTGGCCAATCAATTGCAGACTGGAACCGCGGCGGTGTCAGCCACCACTGCCGCCACCGTGCAGGCCGAGCTGCGCGCCAACGCCAGTTGGGGGGGCATGACACTCAACACGACGGCCACGGCGCAGCTTCAACAGGTGCCAGGCAGCAATGCTGACGCCCAAGGCTGGTTCAACGAAGCCTACGCCTCGGGCAGCGCACTGGGCTGGCAGTGGAGCGCCGGAAAAAAAATCGTGTCATGGGATGTGGGGTACGCCTTCAGGCCCAATGACATGGTGCAACAGGAGGTGCGGCGCGCGCTGGTATCCGAGGCGATGGTCGGTCGCCCGGTGTTGCTGGCAGAGACCTTCAACGCGGATACCGCCTGGTCGCTGGTTTGGGCCAACCCCACCCACACGCCATCAACCAACGACGCGCAGGAAGCTGCGTTGGCGACCCGTGTGTACCACCGCACCGGTGCGACGGACTGGTATGGCTTTGCCCGGCAAGGGGACCGTACAGGCGCGAGTGTGGGCGTGGCTGCGGCCTGGGTCGCCAGTGACGCCCTGGAATTGCACGGGTCGATCCGGGCCTACGAACACATGGCGGTCAGCCGATCCACGGCCAGCGGTTCGGCTCTGGCATCTGGCTCGCCCTGGCAGCCAACCCTGTCCGGCGCCGGGCAACAGGTGCTGGTGGGTGGCACCTGGACGAGTGAGAGCCAGATCAGCTTGCTGGTCGAAGCCTGGCACGATGCCTCGGCCTTGTCTGACAACGAATGGAACGACTGGGCCGTACGCAGCCAGACCTTGCCCCAGTGGTTGGCGCGGGGTGCACCGGTCGCAGCGGTGGCAGGTAATCTGGCCTGGCAGGCCAACGCCTTTGGTGCGGCCAGCAGTCTGCGCCAGAACAATGTCTACGCCAGGCTCAGCTGGCAAATGGAACGTTGGCAAATGGCGGCGGACGTCTTGTACACCCCGGCAGACCAAGGGACCATCAGCACCCTCACCCTGGGTTGGACCGGTGAGCGCTTCAAGCTGGATATGGGCCTGCGCAGCCATGGCGGTCCAGAGAGTGCCGTGGTGCGCCAATTGCCCGTGCAACGGCAGACCTATGCATTGGGGACCTGGACGTTCTGAAAGGGCTTGCGGATCTTCCGACTGACTGTTAGAGCACCGTTACACGTTTGCTCATGTCCAGCATGCGCACGGCCAGCAGTGTGCCCAAGGCCATGCTCACAGCCAGGGCGACATTGGAGTTGGCCAGCGAAAGACGATCAAATTCTTCCGGCGTCAACACCCAGACCTTGCAGTCGGTGGACGCCGTCACCACCGCGATACGCGGCAAACGCGAGAAAAAACTGCCCTCGCCGACCACACTGCCCGCACCCACGGTGGCCAGGTGCACAATGCCTTTGCCGGTGTGCATGTCCACACTGAGTTCGCCGGATTCCACAAAATACAATTTGCGGTCCATTTCGCCCTGGTTGATCACGATGTCCCCGCTACCGCACATGACCGGGCGCAGGTACTCTGCCAGCGCCTTCCAGCGGTGCAGTTCCAGAAATTTTCGCAAGCCCCCTGATTCGGTGTTGCGGGCCACCGCAGCAATCAAGTGCGCGATGTCGCTGGGTTGGGTAACGGGAACAACAGGGCTGGTCATGGCTGTCTCATGGTTATTTGGATCTCACTAATGCGTTCACACCGAGCATCAATCTTGCCGCCGTGCGATGCAAAATGCAATACGGGCTTAGCCCGATGCAAGCCATCTGCGATCGCGATTGCAGCTTCGCGTTACAGCGCATATTGCGCATACACTGCCAACGGGTAACACCGATATTCATTCCATTTCTTTTTCTGCGGGGACTCATCACGATGAAAATATTTGCACGTAAATTACTGCTCGGTGCAGCAACATTATCTGTATTTGCGGGTTCCGCAATCGCTGGCGATGCCGATTTCACACTCGTCAACCGCACGGGTTTCGCACTGCGCGAAGTGTATATCTCGCCGTCTCACAAAAACAACTGGGGCAAAGACCGCATGGGCGACTACACACTTGAAAACGGCAAAGGACGACTCTTCAAATTTGCTGACAAGAGTGCCTGCGAGCAGGACATCAAAGTGGTATTCGATGACGATAGCTCTGAAGTGGTATGGGAAGAAATTGATCTGTGTGCGATCAACAAGATCACCCTGAAGTACAACCGCAAGACACGCATAGTGTCGGCCGACACCGAGTAAACACGCAACAGCGCCGCCTGAGCGCTGGTCTTGCGCCGCCTGAGTTTCACGGGCCAGCCGGGTTCAGGACCCCCGGTACGTTGAATAGCTCCAGGGGCTGACCAAGAGCGGCACATGGTAATGCTGGTCGGGGTGGGCCACACCAAAGTCCAGACTGACCTGGTTCAAGAAGTTTGGTTCGGGCAAGTCCACGCCGCAGGCCCTGAAATAGCCCGCCACATCGAACACCAGCCGGTAGGTGCCGGCGCGCAGGCTGGCATGGTCGTACAGCATGCCGTCGGGGTTGCGACCATCCTGGTTCAGGGTAAACGCCTTGACCAGCGTGGCCAGTTGGCCATGTGTGGTGTACAGCGCCACCTGCATACCCGCTGCCGGCGTGCCATGCATGGTGTCCAGTACATGTGTGCTCAGTCCCATCTCTGCGTCCTTCAGTTGCTCTTCGGTTGGTATCGGCAAAGTGTATACACTTTTTGGATTTGCAGCTATCATTTGCCGCATGGACTCCACCACGACTGGCTTCATTGTCGAAACGCTGACCCGCTCCATCATCGAGCATCGCCTGCAACCCGGCGCCAAACTGGTGGAGCAAACACTGGCCGACCAGTTTGGCGTGTCGCGCACGCTGATTCGCCAGGCCCTGTTCAAGCTGTCGCAAAACCGGCTGATCCGCATGGAGCCGGCCCGCGGCGCATTCGTCGCCGCCCCATCCATTGCCGAGGCGCAGCAGGTGTTTGCCGTTCGCCGCATGCTGGAGGCCGGCATGACCCAAGCCTTTATCCGTAGCGCCACGCAGGAACACATTGATGCGCTGAAGGACCACATCGCCGAGGAAGAAGCCGCCGTCATGCGCGGCGACGTGCCGGGCCGCACCACACTGCTGGGCGACTTCCACGTACGCATGGCGCAACTGATGGGCAACGAGGTGCTGGCCCATTTGCTGATGGATTTGCTGTCGCGCTGTGCACTCATCACGCTGATGTACCAGTCAACAGGTGCCGCCGAGCATTCGCACGAAGAGCACCGTGCGATTGTGCAGGCACTCCAAGCGCGGGACGAGGCACGAGCCTTGCTTTTAATGGACGGGCACTTGTGCAACGTGGAGGCGTCCCTGACCCTGGGCCCCGCAGTACCGGCAACCCCATGAAAAATTACGACTCCACCCAGCCTTACCCCCGTGATCTGCTCGGCTATGGCCGGGATGTGCCACACGCACAATGGCCAGATGGCGCACGCATCGCGGTGCAGTTTGTGCTGAACTACGAAGAGGGCGGCGAAAACTCCGTGCTGCATGGCGACGCGGGCTCCGAACAATTCCTGTCCGAAATGTTCAACCCGGCCAGTTACCCGGAGCGCCACATCAGCATGGAAGGAATATATGAATACGGCTCGCGCGCTGGCGTGTGGCGAATCCTGCGGGAGTTTGAAAGGCGAGGTTTGCCGCTGACCGTGTTTGGCGTTGGCATGGCGCTGGAACGCCACCCCGAATTAACAGCCGCCTTGGTCGAACTGGACCACGAAATTGCCTGCCACGGCTGGCGCTGGATTCACTACCAGAACGTTGACGAAGCCACCGAGCGTGAACACATGCGGCTCGGCATGGCCGCGATTGAAAGGCTCACAGGTAATCGGGCCCTGGGCTGGTATACCGGCCGCGACAGCCCGCGCACGCGCCGCCTGGTGGCCGACTACGGCGGCTTTGAATACGACAGCGACTACTATGGCGACGATTTACCGTTCTGGATGCAGGTGCAAAGGACCGATGGCACGGTGGTGCCCCAGCTGATCGTGCCCTACACGCTGGACTGCAATGACATGCGTTTTGCGCTGCCCCAGGGTTATTCACACGCCGACCCGTTCTTCCAGTACCTGAAAGACACGTTTGATATGTTGTATGCCGAGGGCGATCCTGCGGGGCATAACCGCCCGGCGATGATG
>CAZMXB010000041.1:0-4792 GCA_964569855.1 uncultured Rhodoferax sp. | reverse complement strand
GCGCTTTCTGGAGCACATCGGCCAGCACTCGCATGTGTGGGTGGCGCGGCGCGTGGACATTGCGCGGCACTGGAAAGCCACCCACCCTTTCAACGCTTAAACCCCATGGCACTGACCCTTTCCCAACTGAACCTGGCTCCGCTGGAAGAGGCCACGCAATGGCTGGCCGGCCTGTACGAACACTCGCCGTGGATTCCCCAGGCCGCACTGGCCCAGCGCCCCTTCACCAGCTTGGCCCAGCTCAAATTCGCGATGGTCGGTGTGCTGAACGCGGCCGGTGTCGAGGCCCAGCTGGCCTTGATACGCGCGCACCCCGAGCTGGCCGGCAAGGCCATGGTGGACAAAAGCCTGACCGCTGCATCCACCAACGAACAAAGCAAGGCGGGTCTTACGCACTGCACACCGCAAGAATTTGAAACCATCCAGCAGCTCAACCGCGACTACGGCGCCCGTTGTGGCTTCCCCTTCATCCTGGCGGTGCGCGGACCACGCGGCACAGGACTGAGCAAAGCAGAAATAATCTCTACCTTTGAGCGGCGCCTGCAAGGCCACCCCGACTTTGAACGACAGGAGTGCTTGCGCAACATCCACCGCATCGCCGAGATCCGCCTCAACGACCTGTTTGGCTACACGCCCGAGTTGGGCAATACGGTTTGGGACTGGCAAGAGGCCCTGGCCCGGCACACCGACCCGGGTTACGCCGAACTGGGCCAGCTCACGGTCACCTATTTGACCGACGCCCACCGCGCCTGCGCGCAGCGCATCAGCATGGACATGCTTCAGGCGGGCTGCGACACGGTGCATATCGACGCCGTGGGCAACGTGGTGGGTTGTTATAAAAAAGATAGCAATTTACGCAAGTCCGACGAGGGCTACAGCCTGATTTCTCATAAGACATTGCTGACTGGCAGCCACTATGACACGGTGCGCAACGGTGGCAAGTACGATGGCCGCCTGGGCATTTACGTGCCGCTTGCCTGCGTGCAGCAACTGGCCGCAGCGGACAAGCGCCTGCCATTTGACCTGGAAATCGTCGCGTTTGCCGAAGAAGAAGGCCAGCGTTATAAGGCCACCTTCCTGGGCTCCGGCGCGCTGACCGGACACTTCAATCCGGCCTGGCTGGACCAGGTGGATGCCGACGGCATCAGCATGCGTAGCGCGATGCAACACGCCGGGCTGTCCGTGGACGACATCCCCGGCCTGAAGCGCAATGCCGACGATTACCAGGGTTTTGTCGAAGTGCATATTGAACAAGGGCCAGTTTTGAACGAGCTGGATATTCCGCTGGGCATCGTCACCTCCATCAATGCCGGTGTGCGTTACCAGGGCGAGGTGAGCGGCATGGCCAGCCACGCCGGCACCACACCGATGAACCGCCGGAGGGACGCGGCCGCAGCGGTAGCAGAGCTGATGCTCTTTGTCGAACGCCGCGCGGCTGCCGACGGGGATTCAGTCGGAACGGTGGGTATGCTGCAGGTGCCCAATGGCTCAATCAACGTCGTGCCGGGGCGCTGCCTGTTTTCGCTGGACTTGCGTGCACCCAACAATGCGCAGCGCGACAAACTGGCCGACGATGTGCTGGCTGAGCTAGGCGCTATCTGCACCCGCCGCGGTGTGCACCACAGCGTGACCGAGACCATGCGCGCCAGCGCCGCACCCAGCGCACCGGAATGGCAGGCCCGCTGGGAGAAAGCCGTGTCAGGATTAGGCGTGCCACTGCACCACATGCCCAGCGGCGCGGGCCACGACGCGATGAAGCTGCATGAAATCATGCCGCAGGCCATGTTGTTCGTGCGCGGTCTGAATTCCGGCATCAGCCACAACCCGCTGGAAGCCACGACCAACGACGACATGCAGTTGGCGATAGACGCCTTTGCCCATTTGCTGGGCTCTCTGGCCAGCGAACACAGCCGTGCCATCTCGGCATAAACGCCCACCTGCACGCATACCGACAACCTCCCGCCTAGCGCCCCAACGCACTGACCGACACGCCTTGCCAATGAACACGTACGAAAAACTCGACACCTGGATAGATACCCACTTTGACGAACAGGTGCGCTTTCTGCAAGAGCTGATACGCGTACCCACCGACACGCCACCGGGCAACAACACACCCCACGCCGAGCGTACTGCAGAGCTGTTGCTTAGCTTTGGTTTCGACGCCGAGAAACACGCCGTGCCCGAGGCCGAGGTGCGCGCCGCCGGATTGGAAACCATCACAAACCTGGTCGTGCGTCGCAAATACGGCTCCGGCACCACCGTGCTGCTCAACGCCCATGGTGACGTTGTGCCGCCCGGTGAAGGCTGGACCAAAAACCCCTATGGCGGCGAGATTTCCGAGGGCAAGATCTATGGCCGCGCATCAGCGGTCAGCAAGTGCGATTTTTCCACCTACACGTTTGCGGTGCGTGCGCTGGAAGCGGTGGCCAAGCCGACCAAAGGCAGCGTGGAATTGCTGTTCACCTACGACGAGGAATTTGGTGGCGAGGTCGGCCCTGCCTGGCTGCTCAAACACCACATCATCAAACCCGATTTGATGGTCGCCGCAGGCTTCAGCTACCAGGTCGTCACCGCGCACAACGGCTGCCTGCAGCTGGAAGTGACCATACACGGCAAGATGGCGCATGCGGCCATTCCGGCATCTGGGGTGGACGCATTGCAGGCCGCCAACCGCATCCTGACCGCGCTGTACGCGCAAAACACGCTGTACCAAGGTATCACGTCCAAGGTCGAAGGCATTACCCACCCTTACCTGAACATTGGCACCATAGTAGGTGGCACCAACACCAATGTCGTGCCCGGGCGCGTCAGCTTCAAGCTGGACCGCCGCATGATCCCCGAAGAGAACCCGAGCGAAGTGGAAGCGACACTGCGCCAGTTGATACAGGACACGGCTTCCACGCTGCCCGGGATCACCGTGGATATCAAACGCATCCTGTTGGCACGGGCCTTGCAACCCCTGTCCGGCAACCGTCCGCTGGTGGACGCCATCCAAAAACATGGAGAGCAGGTGTTCGGAGAACCCATTCCCGCCCTGGGAACGCCGCTGTACACCGACGTGCGACTGTTCTGTGAAGCCGGCATTCCCGGTGTGATCTACGGTGCCGGCCCGCGCACGGTGCTGGAGTCACACGCCAAACGTGCCGACGAGCGGCTGGATCTGGAAGACCTGCGCCGTGCCACCAAGGTGATGGCGCGAACGCTGAGCGATTTGCTGGCGTAAATATGGCCCCCACCCTTGTCGCTTCGCGTACTACGCTGCCCCCCGGGGGAGCCCTCGCGTCTTGGGGCGGCCCGGCGGCGCTCAACCCATCTCGCTAACGCGCATTTCGAATATGCCCTGGCACGCCCAGCTCCGGCTGGACTACTCCGTTGAAGCAGGTCGCACCGTTGCCCGCCACAGCCACAGCGGCCCGCTTCGGATTCTGCAAAGCCTTTACCCCGAGGGGGGCACCGTGTGCCACAACGTGCTGGTGCACCCGCCCGGTGGCCTGGTCGGTGGTGACACGCTGGACATCAAAGTCCACGCCCAGAGCGGCAGCCATGCGCTGATCACGACACCGGGCGCGACCCGCTTCTACCGCTCGGACGGCCTGTCGGCCTCGCAGACGACCCATCTGCGCGTGGACGACGGGGCCCGGCTGGAATGGCTGCCGCTCGAGGCCCTGTGTTACAGCGGCTGCATCGCCGAGAACCACCTTACGCTGGACCTTGCACCCGGCGCTGAATTGATAGGCTGGGACCTTACCGCCCTGGGTCTGCCCCACGCCAACCAGCCTTTTGTACTGGGCTCCCTGCGCCAGCACATTGAGTTGCCTGGTGTCTGGCTGGAGCGAGGCGTGGTCAGGGCCAGCGACACCCGGCTGCTGGACAGCCCGGCCGGTTTGGCCGGGCTGCGCTGTATGGCGTCGCTGTTTTTTGTTTGTGGAACGCCGCTAACGCGCGAGCGTCGCGCGCTGGCGTTGGAAGGCGTACGCGAGGCCATCGCCGCGCATGCGCTGGCGCCCACAGCCGGTGCCACCAGCCCTCATGCCCAAGTGATTGTGGTGCGTGTTTTGGCACCCGTCGTTGAACCTGCCATGGCGCTGTTAAAGACGCTGCGCAACACCTGGCGTTCGAGTTTGTGGTCAAAGTCGGGCTCCAGCCCACGCATCTGGTCCATGTAACGCGCAGGGTAGCCGGTCAGATCGCCACCAGCTTGCGCACGCCGTTGGCTTCCATGTCCTTGCCAAGTCCGCTGGCCACCACCGCTCCGCGCTCCATCACCACGTAATGGTCGGCCAGTTCCTGCGCAAAGTCGTAGTACTGCTCCACCAGCAAGATCGCCATATCGCCCCGGTCGGCCAGCATGCGGATCACGCGGCCAATGTCCTTGATGATGCTGGGCTGAATGCCTTCGGTGGGCTCATCCAGAATCAGCACGCGCGGTTTGGCGGCCAATGCACGCGCAATCGCCAACTGCTGCTGCTGCCCACCCGACAGATCCCCGCCGCGGCGCCCCAGCATTTGTTTGAGCACCGGGAACAGTTCAAACAGCTCGGGGGGTATTGGTGTGCTGGCGCTTTTGTAGGCCAGACCCATTTGCAGGTTTTCCTCCACCGTCAGCCGGCCGAAGATCTCGCGGCCCTGGGGCACAAAGCCGATACCGGCGCGGGCACGTTCGTACGGTGTGGCTTTGTGGATCGGCCTGCCGTCCAGTTCGATGGACCCGGTCTTGATGGGGACCAGACCCATCAATGATTTGAGCAGTGTGGTTTTACCCACGCCGTTGCGACCCAGGATCACCGTGACC
>CAZMXB010000040.1:14223-25674 GCA_964569855.1 uncultured Rhodoferax sp. | reverse complement strand
TCAACGCCTGTCCATCCGCTGCGCTGCAAGACAACCCGCTGGAGCCGCAGCTCAAGTTCATCGAGAAGAACTGCGTGCAGTGCGGCCTGTGCGTCACCACCTGCCCCGAAAACGCGTTGGCGTTGTTGCCGCAGCTGAATTTGGGAGCGCAGCGCAAGGAGGCGGTGGTCCTCAACGCCATGCAGCCTTATGTGTGCATCCGCTGCAGCAAACCCTTTGGCACGCTCAAAGGCATTGAAGCCATGCTGGGCAAACTGGCCGGACATGCGATGTTCCAGGGCGCTGCTGCCGACCGCCTGAAGATGTGTGGCGACTGCAGGGTGATCGACATCCACTCCGCAAAGAACGAAGTCAAGATCACCGACATCCGATAAGCAACCAGGCCAATCACCATGACACAAGCCCCGATTTCCAGCGCTGGTCTGGACGAAGAAACTGCCCGTGCAGAGCTTTATGGGCTGCTGGCCCTCGTGTACTATGCGCCACCCGCTCCGGATTTGATAGCGCAGTTGCGTGTCGCGGTGACCCAGGCACCGGCCGCCGGTGGTTTTCTGGAAGAGCCCTGGCGTGTACTGGTCGGTATTGCCCGGGAGATGGATGACGCCACTATTGCCGCCGAATACACCACCCTGTTTGGCGGCGTCGGCAAGCCCGAAGTGTATTTGTTTGGCTCGTTTTACCTGAGCGGGTTTTTGAACGAAAAGCCTTTGGCCGCGTTGCGTGCGGACATTGCCGAGCTGGGACTGGCGCGTGATGACGCCATGTCGGAAACCGAAGACCATTTCGCCTACCTGTGCGAGGTGATGCGTTACCTGATTGCCGGTGACGATGTGGCCGTGGCCAACCTGACCCGCCAGCAGGCGTTTTTTGCGACCCACGTGCAACCCTGGGCACAACGCATGTGTGATGCCATGCAAGCCCACCCCAAAGCGCGGTTTTACGCGGCGGTGGCCGCTCTGACCAGCGCCTTTCTGGCGGTGGAGGCGCAGGGGTTTGACATGTTGGAATGAGGAATACAGCGGGGGAAAAGCCGCTGCCTGACCCGCTTCATGAACACCGGCCACACGCCGGGTGTGCAATACACAAAAATGGCCTGTAGCCCTCGTAGAATAAGCGCAAGAAGCTACTATTTGTATAGCATATAGGGGTCTAAATTTCGACTTGCCCCAGCGCCTTGACTGTTTTTGACGGCATGGTTTGGGCCATTGGCCCCCTCCTCATGGTGTCAAATGCCCACAAATCGGAGGAGACCAACGGCCCAAACCATGTGGGTAGGGTGCTGGTTGGCTCGGCAATGGAAGTCATTTCAGGGGCGCTAGCGGTCGTTCAAAGTGATCATCGAAATTGAGTCTTTTTCTCCATACCGATCATAGCCGGGGCCGGTCTAATTTCATCAATTTGCCACCGCCATAAGGTCCCTGGCGGGCATTCGCGGTCGACCATCAGTCTTTGACATTGGCGGTCAGCATCGCAGCGTTACTTGACGGTCACGAATGCCCACCTCCTGGCGGCCCATAGAGCTCCTACCACCACACGCTGTGTTTTGCACAAGTGGGTCAAGCCCTCTCCCGTCCTGGAACAGGCCACAAAGTAGTTGTAGCCGCCACCATCACAGCTGGCGGGGTAAGACCGAGGGCAAATATCAAATTTCCCCATTGCCCCAAGAAAGCCTGACGTGTTCGCAAATTAGTTGGTGCTGGAAATGGACCTCGACATGCGTCTGTCCCTCAAGTCATGCAGCTTTGTCATCATGGCTTGAATAGCCTCTGATGCCAATTGCTGCCCTCTCTGCGCCAGTGGGCGTGTGCCAGAATCGTCCATGCCCAACGTCCTCAATACCCATGGACCACGCCTTTTGCTGTGGTTGGTGTTCTCTACCCTGGGGTGCGTGCTGCTGGCGCGCACCGAGCTGACGCAGTTGCGCGAAGCGTTTGAAACCGATGCGCGCATCAGCCACCGCCTGCTGAGCCAACGCGCGGTACAGCACGAGGCGGTGCTCGCCACACTGGCCCTGCTGCAACCCATGGCGCAGCCCCGTAGTGCCGACCCGGTAGAACAGCGTTTGTCATCGGTGTACCCCCAAATTTTGAGTGTGCAACGGCGTGACCCCGGCAACAACTGGCCCAGCACCAGCCTGGCAGAGGCCGAAGACGCCTCCCGCCAAACACGCCACGCCGCGCTGGCCAACCTGGATTTCACGGCCCAACGTGGGCGCTACCAGCTGGTGCTGGCAGCTCAACCCAGCAGTTTTGCCTTGTTGATTGACGTGTCTGCCAGCGTGCCCTGGAGTGACTGGTCCATGCCGGTGCAAAGCAGCCCGGTGCGGGTTACGCTGGAGCACTTTGGAAAAGTGTTTGTGGTGCAGCCGGGGCGCGTCAACGGGTCGGGCTGGCGTTTTGAGTTTCGCAAACATCTGGCCAGCGTTAGCCAACCGTTTGATGTGGTGGCAGCGCGCCAGGTGGGCTGGCTTGAGTTGCCTTGGGGCGTCATGGCCATGTGGACATTGCTGGTGGCGGCTCTGCTGGCAGGCTGGACGGCCTGGCAGCGCCAGCGTAGCGCACGCCGCCGTGCCGAAGAGCTGCTGCGTGTGGGGCAGGTGGCCCGGCTGAACACGCTGGGCGAGTTGGCCGCTGGCATGGCCCACGAGCTGAATCAACCGCTCACCGCCATTCTGGCCAACACCCAGGCAGCCAAACGCCTGCTGCAAGACGACCCCGACGAGCTGCCCACCGCACTGCAAGCCATGGACCAGGCCGTGGCGCAAGCCCGCCGCGCAGCCGATGTGTTGGCCCGATTGCGCCGCTCGGTTGAGCAACCCAACGCGGCGGAGCCGGGTCAGGTGGTGGACTTGTCGCAGGCCGTGCGCAATGCACTTGACCTGCTGGCGCCAGAGTGCAAGCGCCGTGGGGTTGCCGTCACTGTTCAGGCGATGCAGCGGGCCCTGGTGCTGGCCGAGCGCGTGGCGCTGGAACAAATCGTGCACAACCTGCTGACCAATGCCTTGCAGGCATTGGACCTGGTGCCAGCGTCCGAGCGTCAACTGACTATTCACATTGACGTGGCGGCTGGCATGGGGTTGCTGCGTGTGGCAGATACCGGGCCGGGCATTGCACCAGACACCTTGCGCCATGTGTTTGAGCCCTTCTTCACCACCCGCGAAGGCGGCCTGGGTCTGGGCCTGAGCCTGTGTGAAACCCTGGCCACAGGCATGGGCGGTCAACTGCGTGCCCAAACCAATGCGCCACGTGGCGCTGTGTTTACCCTCACCCTGCCACTGGCACCCGGGCCATGAACGCACCGCTGTCACCGTTGATCCATTTGATAGATGACGACGAGGCCGTGCGCGCCAGCCTGGCACTTTTGATTGCCACCGTAGGCTTGCGGGTGCAAACATGGGCTGATCCGCAGGACTTCATGCAGGGTTTTGACCGCCATGGCATTGGTGCCATCGTGCTCGATGTGCGCATGCCCGGCACCAGCGGCCTGACCGTGCTTGACGCGTTGATGGCCCAGGGAGTGGACCAACCGGTCATCATGCTCACCGGGCACGGCACGGTAGAGCTGTGTCGGCGGGCTTTCAAATCGGGTGCCACCGAGTTTCTGGAAAAACCGGTGAACGACGAGTTATTGCTCGAAACCCTGCAAAACGCCGTGTGCCAACATGTGCGCTCGCGTGAGCGGCACGATGCCAGTCGTCAGGCGCGTGAGCGTTATGCGCAGTTGTCCGAACGCGAGCGTGAGGTGCTGGGCCTGATTGTGGAGGGCCTGACCAACAAGGAAATTGGCCGTGCGCTGGGCCTGTCGCCCCGCACCGTGGAAACGCATCGGGCCAACCTGTTTGCCAAGCTGCAGGTGGAATCCCTGGCGCACCTGATACGCCACTACGCCACGCTGGCCGCGCAATCTGAGACCTGACATCCTGGCGCACATGAAGCAGCCGGTTTGCGGACTTGGCCGCCTTGTGGTGTGGGCCCTCTCAGTAGTTTTGCGGAGCGCCGCGCGTAGCCGCCCGAATGGTCAGCGCGCACAGGCTTGATTACATTTTCTCCAGGGGGTGAACAGTTGCTTCATCACCCATTTTTTTAGGAAATTCCCATGCGATCCATCCATTGCGCTACCGCCCTCGTTTTGTCATTGGCCACTTTGGGTGCCAGCGCCCAAGCCGTTCGTGTTGAAAAAAACATGTCACTTGAACTGGCGACCAAAATTGCCGCCGCCACCGTGGCCGCCTGCAGTGTCGACAAGTACAACGTGACCGCCACCGTGGTTGACCGCGCCGGTGGCGTGCGCGCCGTGCAGCGTGCCGACAACGCCGGCCCGCACACCCTGGCCGCCAGCCAGGCCAAAGCATTTACCTCGGCCTCTGGCAAAAACACCACCGCTGCCATGTGGGAAGGTGTACAAAAGAACCCGGCGTCGGCCAACGTGGCCATGATTCCGGGTTACCTGCTGCTGGGCGGCGGTGTGCCGGTGAAGTTGGGCGACGAGGTGATTGGTGCCGTGGGTGTGGGCGGCGCACCTGGCGGCCATCTGGATGAAAAATGCGCCATGGCGGGCATTGCCAGCGTGCAAGACATGCTCAAGTAAGCCGTTTCAACCACCATCCGAACAAGACATGGCTCGCAAAACCTCATACCTCGCCTGGTCCGTGGCCGCACTTCTGGCCATCACGGGCTGGGCAGGCCTAGCCCAGGCCCAGGTGGCGCCCAGTGCCGCAGAGGCCGCGCGTTACACCGGGCTGCACGCAGCGGCGCACAAAGGTGATTTGGCGCAGCTAAAACACCTGTTGGCCAACAGTACCAGTATGCAGGTCAATGCGCGCGACCCGTTTGGCCGCACACCGGTGCATGTGGCCGCGTTTGCCAGACGGCCCGAAGTCATTCGTGCGCTGGCCTTGGCGGGTGCGAAACTTGAACTACTGGAAAACGACCGCTACGACGCGGTGACGGTTGCTGCAGTGGCCGACGATGAAGACACCTTGCGGGAATTGCTGGGCTTGGGCGCCAGTGCCAAACTTACCACCAGCCGCTACGACGGCACCGCACTGATTGCAGCCGCACATTTGGGGCACGACGGAGTGGTGAGGCAATTGATTGCCGCCGGTGCGCCCTTGGACCACGTCAATAACCTGCATTGGACCGCCATGATCGAGGCCATTGTGTTGGGCCAGGGTGGTGTCAGGCACCAGGCGGTGTTGAAGGCGCTGCTCGCAGCCGGTGCCAGCACCCGGTTGACCGACCGCGAGGGCAATACGCCGCTGGCGCTGGCCAAAGCCCGGGGTTATGCGGCCATGGTAGGCATGTTGGAGAAGGACGGGGCCAGGTAACGAATGCGTTGACGGCAAGGTCAGGGGCCGGTATCGCACCTTTGATCAGCCGCCAATCCATCAAAAACTCTCGAAGACTGCTTCTTTGACGAGTCACCACGTCAATGCGCCGGACGGAACGGCCATTCACGGTGGGCGGCGCAGGCCTACTCCGCTGCGGATCAAAGTCGTTGTGCTGTACCGTCACCCAACTGCGCATCACCTCAGTCTTCCCACAGCCATGGAGCGCGCGCCGGGGTAAGGCTTAGCCTATGGCCGCTTTGGGCGTGGCAAATCACCTGCAGCTACTACCGCAATGTGCCTGATGCGGGCACAAGTTTGAAAAACTGCCCTGCGCATCCTCCACGGGCCAGAACAGACGCCTATGCATATCTCTCCGTAGGCGTCTAAACCGGGTATTGCCTCCATCGCAATCAAACCCCACGCTTCAGGCGGGCGGTGGCGCTTTTGGGCGCAGGCCACACTCGCGGCTGCCACAGAGTGTGCACACAAACCAAGGGGTTGACGCAACAGCGTCCGCAAACCAGCCCGGACCGCCCGCGACGCGCGCCGAAGAACGAAAGCCACGCCGCCCGCCGCCGCAAGAGCCGTTCCACCAAAATCCATCAGCGTTTTTAGCCTCCAGCCCTCGTGGAATATAGATTTATCGCTATGAATATGGTAGCAAAATCGTATTCCACGCGGTCGTCCATACTCCATGACAAACGCCGCCTATGGTGGTATTGCTTGTGACAAGGTTCTCGGCTCGCAGCTGCCTGTAGGTCGAACCGCCTTATTGCGCGTCCTCACACGGCAACCAGATTCCGAACACCGCACCGGCAGAATCTTCACCGGCATCGCGCCGGTTGGCCGCTGTAATGGCACCGCCGTAGCGCTCCACAAGCCCTACACTGATCCACAGGCCCAAGCCGTTGCCATCGTTTTTGGTGGTGAAGAAGGGACTGAACAATCGCTCACGGGTGGCGTCGCCCAGACCCGCGCCCGTGTCGCAGACTTCACACCGCACACCGGCGCGACCGTTCGCGTCGGCCGCGTCGGAAGTGCGCAGCGTCAGCGTGCCGCCGTTGGGCATGGCCTGAATGGCGTTGATCATCAGATTGATCAGCACACGCTGTATTTCCTGCCGGTTGATGGGCACCAGCCGCGTAGCGGTCAGCGCTTGCTCGACCTGGATTTTGGTGTGGGCCAGCAAGTGCTCCACCAGCACCAGTGAGCTGCCCAGCGCCTGGTTGACGTCCACCGCTTCGACATAACCCGCGTAGTCGTTGGGGCGGGCGTATTGCAGCAGTTGGGTGACGATCAGGCGCATGCGGTCCACCTGCTGGTCCATCAGCTTCATCTCTGCCTGAACAGGCAGGGCATGGTTGCCCAGGATTTCGCGCACCAAATCCAGGTTGCCCTGCATCACGGCGATCGGGTTGTTGATTTCGTGGGCCACACTGGCAGTCAATTGGCCAATTGCCGCCAGTTTTTCCGACTTGACCAGTTGCGCTTGTGCGGCTTGCAAAGACTGGTTGCTGAGCGACAACTCCTGCGTGCGCTCGGCCACCTTGGCGTCCAGCTCTTCACCCCAGCGCCGCAAAGCGGTCGTCTTGTCGGCAATCACGTCAAGCAGCTGGTCGAGGTGGTTGGCCAGTGCTCCCAGTTCGTCACGCGCGACCACTTCGCCAACGCGTGCGGTGGACTCGCCTTCTTCAACGCGCCGCATGGTGTCGTTCATGCGTTCCACGGGCTGGAAAATGCTGCGTGCCCGGCGCATCGAGAACCAGGCCGCCAGCACCATGGCCACAGCAAAAATGCCCACGATGAGCGCCAGAATGCCGAACTTGGTCATGCGGTAGGGCGTTTCCAGGTAGCCCACATACAGCATGCCCACGCGCTGGCCCGTGCCGTCCACCAGCGGCTCGTAGCCGGAAACGTACCAGTCGTTGACCACAAAAGCGCGGTCCAGCCAGGTCTCGCCACGGTCCAGCACGGCGTCGTGCACGGCTTGCGACACGCGGGTGCCAATGGCACGTTTGTCCTGGAACAGGCGCACGTTGGTGGTGATGCGCACATCGTCCAGAAACAGGGTGGCCGTGCCAACGCTGCCCAATGGCAGCGATCCTTCGGGGTAGACGATTTTGTTGATATGGTCGATCAGGGGCAGATTCTGGTTGAGCAGCACCCCGCCGCGCAGCCAGGCCACGATTCTCCCTGCCGCATCGCGCACGGCAACGTTCGAAAGCATGACCAGCGCCCGGCTCTCGTGCGTGCGGGTAGTGGCAATGGCACTTGCAGTGGGGATGATGGGGATGTTCAAGCGGTCCGCAAGGTGCGGAGCCAGTGCCAGCAGCTCGGCCTGGCTCAGGCGCTGAATCTGCGCAGAGGCCACTTCGGTGCTTGCGCTTGCGGAAACCGCCATGGCAGAGTGCACGTGGGGCGGGTTGTTTCCGGCCTCCCAACTGGCGGTCAAGAGTTGCCCCTGCGGGTTGTAGAGGTTGATGAAGTCAAAGCCCATGCGTTGTTGGGCTTGGGTGAGTTGTTGCTTGAGTGCCTGCGCGTTGTTGCCGTTGATTGCCAGCATCAGAGCGTGCGATTCGGCGATGGCCCGCGTGCCGGATCCCACCTCGTTTTGCACCCGTCCAAAATAGCCGTGCGCCACCGCCAGGTCGCTGCGCACCTTGGTGATCAGCAAGCGGTCAAAAGCCGAGTTGCCCCAAATCACCAGTGCACCCAGCAACAAGGGCAAAACCACCACTAAAGGTAGCAGCGACAACACCATCAACTTGTGGCGCACCGACAGGTCGTGCCACAGCCGCTGCGACACGGCATTGAGATTCATTGCGTGGACCACTCGGCGCAGCGCCGCTCCAGCGTACGCCGCGAGATGCCCAGCAGCTCCGCCGCGCGCGTTTTGTCGCCCTGTACCGAGTCCAGAACGGACTGGATGTGCTGCTTTTCCAGCGACTGCAGGTCGGTCGCTGCTGGCATCTCTTTGGCGGTAGGGGCGGCCCCGTAAAGCGCTGAGACGTTGAGTTCGCCCAAAATCAAGGACCGCTCGACCAGGTTGCGCAGCTCCCGGGCGTTGCCGGGCCAGGCATATTGCATCAGGTAGTCCATCTGGGCACCGGTTATCTTCAGGGGTGCGGCACCCTTGCCGGGTAACAAGTGCGCCATGAAGTGCTGTACCAGTTCGGCAATGTCTTCCTTGTGCTCGCGCAGGGGCTTGAGGGCAATCTCCACAACCTGAAGGCGGTAGTACAGGTCCTTGCGAAAGCGCCCGGCCTCCACCTCGCGTTGCAGGGACCGGTTGGTGGCGGCCATGATGCGTACGTTTACCGGAACCAGCTGGGTGCTGCCAATGGGGCGCACGCTCAGGTCTTCCACCGCCCGCAGCAGGGCGGCCTGGAGCGGCAACGCCAGTTCAGCCACTTCGTCCAGAAACAGGGTGCCGCCCTGGGCGTAATAGAACAAACCGTCACGTGCCGCGGAGGCGCCGGAGAATGCGCCCTTGGCGTGGCCAAAGAGGGTGATCTCCATGCGCTCGGGTGACATGGCGGCGCAGTTGACCGGCACAAACTGCCCGCTGGCGCGCGGGCTCAGGGCGTGCAGCGCGCGGGCGACCAGTTCTTTACCGGTACCAGACTCGCCCTGCAGCAACACCGTGCTGTCGAAGGCCGCCACCCGGGCCAGCGTCTCACGCAAGGCCTGCATATAAGACGAGCTTCCAATCAAACCTGCTGTGCTGCCGACCTGGCGCGACAGCGTGTGACGCAGTACATAGTTTTCACGCTGCAGTCGGGACGATTCGAAGCAATGCTTGATGGCGTTCAGCATCTGCGGAACGCGAAACGGCTTCAGAATAAAGTCGGATGCACCGGCTCGCAATGCTTCAATGGCGGTATCGAGGTCGGCAAATGCCGTGATCAGAATTACGTGGCCCCGGAAGCCCCCCTCGCGCAGAACTTTGAGCCAGGCCACGCCGCTTTGTCCGGGCAAGGCAATGTCGAGGACGATCAGGTCCACATGCTGCTCTTGCAGGATCTCGGCGCCGTTTTCCGCGCTGCCAGCGCTCAGCACAGTGCGGCATCGCGGTACCAGGGTCTTGACCAGAAAGTTGCGCATGCCCGGCTCATCGTCTACGATCAAAATGGACCAGTCGGGCCAGCCCTCTATCACTCGTGCAGTCGTGCTGTCGGGCATTGTGGAGGCAGGGGCAGGGAGCATATTGCTTCCAAATTTTACCGATAGACCCGAGTAATTTAGTCGGACAAAGATTATTTTTACAGACCATGGCGTGGGCGAGCGCGTTAGTTGAAACGTCGGCGGTCGTGAGTCCCTCGTACAAGTTTGCGACAAACTGTCGCACCGATGAAGACAGACTGGCGTGCACAGTTAGACCTAACGGTTCAGAAGTTGGCAGGCGCCGCTGTGCATCCGTTGTGAACGCAATGAACGCCCCGCAAATCATGCTGTCGAGAATGGGGTGGCATGGATACTGCTTTGATTCTTTCCCGCAACTTACATGCCCGGCAAGCTCTCACGAACCGGTGTGCGATGGCCTTGCCACGCAGCCTTTGGCGAAGGGTTTGCCCGCTTGTTGTTTCATTCGCTTGTTGCTAGATTGAGCCCTGAAGCCCTATGCAGATTGCTGCATAAGAGAAAACCATCAGGAGACTGCTCATGTCCTCATCCACTTCCAAAGTGTCCCGTCGCACGCTATTTTTCGGCGCGGGTGCGGCCGGTGCCGTGGCCGCAACGGTTAACTTGTTGCCAACCGCCCAGGCGGTTGCTCAGTTGCCCTCCGTGCCCAAGGCCAAACCCGAGCGGGGTGGCGGTTACGAGCTCTCGGACCATGTCAAGCAGTATTACAAAACCACGCGCGTCTGACCGCGCACCAGATTGCCCATTGCCCCATCGTCTTTCGGAGACATCATGTTGTTAACCAAAAAAACTGACGTGGCTGGCGCAAGCCCCCGTTCGCCTTTTGTGCATAGCCTGCGTCGCGGCCTGGCGCAAGCTCTCCCGACCATGGACCGTCGCGCCTTTCTGCGCCGCTCAGGCCTGGGCGTCGGTGTAGGCTTGGCCGCATCGCAGCTGACGCTTGTCAAGAAGGCGCAGGCCGCGGCGGGTGAGGTGGCTGTTGGCAAAGGCAAGATCGAAGTCAAGCGCACCATTTGCACCCATTGCTCGGTGGGTTGCGCGGTCGACGCGGTGGTCGAAAACGGCGTCTGGGTGCGCCAGGAACCGGTGTTCGATTCGCCCATCAATCTCGGCGCACATTGCGCCAAGGGTGCCGCCTTGCGCGAGCATGGCCATGGTGAGTACCGCCTGCGTTACCCCATGAAGCTGGTCAATGGCAAGTATGAGCGCATCAGCTGGGACACAGCATTGAACGAAATCAGCGCCAGGTTGCTGGATCTGAAAAAAACCAGTGGCCCTGATTCCATCTACTGGATTGGTTCCAGCAAACACAACAACGAGCAGGCGTATCTGATGCGCAAGTTTGTCAGTTTCTGGGGCAGCAACAACTGCGACCACCAGGCGCGCATCTGCCACTCCACCACGGTGGCCGGTGTTGCCAACACCTGGGGCTATGGTGCGATGACCAATTCGTACAACGACATGCAGAACAGCAAGTGCGCCATGTACATCGGCTCCAACGCCGCTGAAGCGCACCCGGTCAGCATGTTGCACATGCTGCACGCCAAGGAGACCGGCACCAAGATGATTGTGGTGGACCCGCGCTTCACCCGCACGGCGGCCAAGGCGGATGAATATGTGCGCATCCGCTCGGGCTCCGACATTCCGTTCCTGTTCGGCCTGCTCTTCCACATCTTCAAGAACGGCTGGGAAGACAAGCAGTACATCAACGACCGCGTCTTTGGCATGGACAAGGTCAAGGAAGACGTAATGGCCAAGTGGACGCCCGACAAGGTGGAAGAAGCCTGCGGCGTGAAGGAGGAACAGGTTTTCAAGGTCGCCAAAATGTTGAGCGACAACCGCCCGAGCACGGTGGTGTGGTGCATGGGCCAGACCCAGCACACTACGGGGCATGCCGTGGTGCGGGCATCGTGCATTTTGCAGCTGGCCCTTGGCAATGTGGGCAAGAGCGGCGGCGGTACCAACATCTTCCGCGGCCA
>CAZMXB010000040.1:1786-14213 GCA_964569855.1 uncultured Rhodoferax sp. | reverse complement strand
GGCCACGACAATGTGCAGGGCGCAACCGACGTGGGCCCCAACCCCGATTCACTGCCCGGCTACTACGGCATCGTGGAGGGCGCATGGAAGCACTTTGCAAAAGTTTGGGGCGTTGATTTTGAGTGGATCAAGAAGCAGTTCGCCAGCCCCGCCATGATGAGCAAGCCCGGTATTACGGTGTCGCGCTGGATCGATGGTGTGCTGGAGAAGAACGAGCTGATTGACCAGGACTCCAACCTGCGTGGTGTTTTCTATTGGGGCCATGCGCCCAACTCCCAGACCCGTGGTCTGGAGATGAAGCGCGCCATGGACAAGCTCGATTTGCTGGTAGTGGTGGACCCGTATCCATCGGCCACCGCCGCCATGGCCGCGATGCCGGGCAAACCCGAAGACCTGAACCCCAACCGCGCCGTTTATCTGCTGCCGGCGGCCACCCAGTTCGAAACCAGCGGTTCGTGCACCGCGTCCAATCGTTCCCTTCAGTGGCGCGAAAAGGTGATCGAGCCGCTCTGGGAAAGCCGCAGCGATCACATGATCATGCAGCAGTTTGCCGACAAACTGGGCTTTGGCAAAGAGTTGTCCGTGAACTACAAGATGCAAAAGGTCAAGGGCATGGATGAGCCAGTGCCCGAAGACATCTTGCGGGAGATCAACCGCTCGTGCTGGACCATTGGCTACACCGGGCAAAGCCCTGAGCGGCTCAAGGCTCACATGCGCAACATGCAGGCCTTTGATGTCAAGACACTCCGATGCAAAGGCAAAGTGGTCGACAAGGAAACCGGCTATGACATGAGTGGTGACTACTTCGGTCTGCCATGGCCATGTTACGGAACGCCCGAACTCAAGCACCCGGGTTCACCCAACCTGTACGACACATCAAAACACGTGATGGACGGCGGCGGTAACTTCCGCGCCAATTTTGGTGTGGAACGTGAAGGCAAGACTCTGTTGTCCGAGGATGGCTCACACTCGCTGGGTGCCGACATCACCACCGGGTACCCCGAATTTGACCATGTGCTGCTGAAAAAGCTGGGTTGGTGGGATGACCTCACGGACGCCGAAAAGGTGGCCGCTGAGGGCAAAAACTGGAAGACCGACCTGTCGGGTGGTATTCAACGGGTGGTGTTAAAGGTGCACGGATGCCATCCGTTTGGTAACGCAAAGGCGCGCGCGGTGGTGTGGAATTTCCCGGACCCCATTCCGCAACACCGCGAGCCGCTGTACGGGACTCGCCCTGATCTGGTGGCCAAGTACCCCACTCACGACGACAAAAAGGCCTTCTGGCGTTTGCCCACGCTCTACAAGACCGTGCAGCAAAAGAACCTGGCCGACAAGGTACACGAGAAGTTCCCGCTCATCCTGACCTCAGGCCGCCTGACCGAATACGAAGGTGGCGGTGAAGAGACACGCTCCAACCCCTGGCTGGCAGAACTGCAGCAGGAGGCCTTTGTCGAAATCAATCCGAAAACGGCTACCGAGCGTGGCATCACCAACGGGGGACGGGTGTGGCTGTCCTCACCGACCGGTGCCCGTCTGAATGTGCAGGCCATGGTGACCGAGCGCGTCGGCAGTGACACGGTGTGGATGCCGTTCCACTTCTCCGGGCGCTGGCAGGGTGCCGACATGCTGGCCTACTACCCGGCGGGTGCTGCGCCAGTGGTGCGTGGTGAGGCGGTCAATACTGCCACGACCTATGGTTACGACAGCGTCACCATGATGCAAGAGACCAAGACAACCATCTGTAATGTAGAGAAAGCCTGAAATTTGCGGGACAGACCGAAGCGCAGCGTAGCTCTGTCGCCAACTGACTAGGAGACTTTAATGGCAAGAATGAAATTTATTTGTGACGCCGAGCGTTGCATTGAGTGCAACGGTTGTGTCACCGCCTGCAAAAACGAACACGAAGTGCCATGGGGCGTAAACCGGCGCCGCGTGGTAACACTCAACGATGGCGTGCCCGGTGAAAAATCAATTTCGGTGGCCTGCATGCACTGCAGCGACGCGCCCTGCATGGCGGTCTGTCCGGTCAACTGTTTCTACAAGACCGATGAAGGCGTCGTTTTGCACGACAAGGATGTCTGTATCGGCTGCGGCTACTGCTCTTACGCCTGCCCCTTTGGTGCACCCCAGTTCCCGTCGCAGGGCGCATTTGGTGTGCGTGGCAAGATGGACAAGTGCACCTTCTGCGCGGGTGGCCCGGAAGAAAACGGCAGCCAGGCCGAGTTTGAAAAATACGGACGTAACCGCCTGGCTGAAGGCAAGTTGCCGGCCTGTGCCGAGATGTGTTCGACCAAGGCCCTGCTGGCCGGTGACGGTGATGTGGTGGCCGATATTCTGCGCAACCGGGTGGTGCAGCGTGGCAAGGGTGCCGAGGTATGGGGCTGGGGTACTGCCTATGGTTCCAAGAAAGCGGGTCAAGCACCAGAGTCTGGGGCCAAATCATGAAGTCCTATTTTGTTGTGGCAGCGGTATTGGCAACCCTTGCCGCCTGCGGCGAGAAGCCACAAAGCCTGGCGCTGCCAAAGTCCGACAGCGCAGCCTACACCGGCCCCGCGAGTGCATTCGCGGCACCCGGCTGGAAAGCGGGAGACAAAGCGGCCTGGGAACAGCATCTGAAAGCGCGGCAGCAGAATGGTCAAAACGACTATTCAAGAATAAATTGAGAGGCACCCATGACGATGCGCTCATTGATAACTACGCTGTGTGTTGCGTTGGGAACGCTGGGTTCTGTTTGTGCTCAAACACAGGCGCCACCCGTACAAAGTGCGAACATCATGGATGTGCAGCCCGAGGCCAGTACGGACCCCAACTACGCCAAGCAGTCCAACGGCGAGCGCAGCAAAGTGCAGCCGGGCAACAATGCGCCCATGTGGCGTCAGGTTGGTGGTGGCGTTACGGGTACCAGCAGCCTGCCCAAGACCGAAGCGCCCGAAGCTGGCAACCTGATCCAGCCGTTTGTTCAGTATCCCGGCTCGCGTCTGACGAATGCCGGTGAGGCCTGGCGCCAGGTTCGCAACAATTGGCTGATTCCCTACGGTGGCTCGTTGATTTTGATCGTCTTGGTTGCCATTGCGGTGTTTTACTGGCGGGTCGGAGCCATCAAAACCCACGGTGCACCTACGGGGCGTCTGATCGAGCGGTTTACGCCGTTCGAGCGTTCGGCCCACATGGTCAACGCGGCGGCTTTCAGCGTGCTGGCTATTTCCGGCCTGGTCATGGCTTTCGGCAAGTTCTTTTTGTTGCCAGTCATCGGTACGACGCTGTTTGGCTGGCTGGCATATCTGCTCAAAAACGCCCACAACTTTGCCGGACCCCTGTTTGCGGTGTCGCTGGTAATCGTGATTGGTACTTTCATCAAGGACAATCTGCCCGCCAAAGGCGATCTGAATTGGTTGCTCAAGGGCGGGGGCATGTTTTCCGAGCACGAGGTCAAGTCCGGCCGTTTCAATGCCGGTGAGAAAGTGGTTTTCTGGGGTGGCGTGTTCGTGCTGGGGCTGGTGGTGGTTGCCTCCGGTCTGGTGATGGACAAACTGGTGCCCGGGCTGGACTACACGCGCAGCACCATGCAACTGGCCCACATGGTGCATTCGGTATCCAATATCCTGATGGTTGTGATGTTCATCGGCCATATTTATCTGGGCACGTTGGGTACCGAAGGGGCATTCCAGGGCATCAAGACGGGATATGTGGATGAGACCTGGGCACGGGAGCACCACGAGCTTTGGTATGACGATGTCAAGTCCGGCAAGATACCGGCACACCGCAGCACCAGCGGGGCGAACGGTGTCCCGGCCGTCCCCTTACAAACCTAATTCCACGCCGAGGATCGCATGAAATCAATCACTATCTGTGTTGCTGCTGCCGTGTTAAGCGGGGTTGCCTTTGCCAAGTTGCCAGCGCCCAGTGATGAAGCCAAGGCCAAGGCTGCTGAAGCGGCTGCCAAAGCCGCCCACGCGGGCAAGGTTGAGGCCTTTTTGTTGTGCAAGGCGCAGGACAAGGTCGCTGCCCGTACCAACAAGGCATCCCCACCCGTCGGCAAGGATGCAAAGGGCGCAACTCCGGCAGCGTCGGCATGTGCCGACCCTGGCCCCTTTGTGTACACGCCCGCGGCACCTGCTCCTGCACCCGCTGCGTCGGCTGCCAGTGCTGCGGTAGCGGCGGCACCGGTTGCTGACAAGCCCAAGAAATAGATGATTTCGATTCGTGCTGCCCATGCTCCGTTCTGAACGTCCTTATCTCACCCAGGCCCAGGCGCCGTTGACCCGTGAGGTCACGGTGGTCAACGAGTGGGGCGAGGCAGTGACCAGCACCATTCCTTGTGAGCGCGCGCTCACCGTCTACGTCGACAAGCGCGAGCTGGTCACGCTGATGACCCTGGGAGGGCACCCGGAGCTTCTGGTGCTGGGGTATTTGCGCAATCAGCGGCTGGTGCAGTCCGTTTACGATATCGAATCCATCACCGTGGATTGGGACGTGGGTGCCGCTGCCGTCAAGACCCGCAGCGGCATTGAACGCATTGAAGAGCGCACCGCAAAGCGTGTGGTGACCACCGGTTGCGGCCAGGGCAGTGTGTTTGGCGGCATCATGGACGATCTGGACCTTATCGATCTGGCGCCGGCCACGTTGCTGCAGGAACAGCTCTACGGCATCGTCAACGCCATCCGCCTTCAGGACAGTGTTTACAAGTCCGCTGGCTCGGTGCACGGTTGTGGGCTGTTCCAGGGCGACACCATGTTGTTGTTCATTGAAGACGTGGGCCGCCACAACGCGATTGACACCATTGCCGGCTGGATGTGGATGCACCAAGGTATTGCCCCCATGCCCGGTGCCGACAAGGTGCTCTACACCACGGGTCGACTGACCAGCGAGATGGTCATCAAGTCGGCTCAAATGGGTATTCCCATTGCCGTGTCGCGCAGTGGCATTACCGAGATGGGCCTTGAAGTGGCCCAGCGCGTGGGCCTGTGCGCCATCGGGCGCGCCACGCACAAGCGCTTCCTGTGTTACAGCGCGTTTGAGCGCCTGGAGTTGCAGCCGGAACTCGCAGGTGCCCGCCTGCGAGCCGTGGCCTGAACTGGTCCTTTGCCAGCGACTGGCGAGCCAAACCCCCGGTTGGTGCGGCAGATCCTGTCTGTGCTCCTGTGTAATTGGCGCAAATGATCGCAGTCGCCACGCTTCTCCACTGACCGCTCCTATACTGGCTACACCCCAGTAGTACAAGGAGTCGGGTTTTGCCTGAACCACGCGCCATTACGATGGCTGCCTTTATGGCTGCGTTGACGCTGGCTGCTCTGGCGGGGTGGCTCGCATCGCATTCCCTCTATGCAGGTGCTTTGCGCAAGTGGGCGGTTGGCTCGGCACTCGCAACGGGTGGTGCGCTGCTCAATGTCTCACAGGGACTGGTGCCGGCAGAACTCTCGCTCATGGTTGGCAATCCGCTCATGGTGGTTGGCGTGGGGCTGCTCATCGATGGCAGCCACCGCCTGGCAGGCAAGCCTGCCCGGCCCCTGTGGTGGCTGCTGCCAGCGCTTGGCCTGGTGTTCAGTTCGTATTGGTGGGGCGTGAAGTATCCCAGCCTGTCCTCCCGGGTCCTGGTGTTTTCACCCATCATCATCTGGCTCATGGGCTGTCTGCTGGCGGCCCTGTGGCCGCTGCGCCGCCGGGGCATCGGCGTGGGGCTGGCATTCGTCAGCATCGCTGCTCTGCTGTTGTCCGTGATGATGCTGGTGCGCACCCTGTGGGCTTCGCAAGGGCACATCCAGCCGGTCTATGCTTTTGGCACGCCCTTCAACATGGTTGTCTACCTGGTGGGGGCCATGTCCTTCGTTGCCATCCAGACCGGGCTGCTGCTGGTGCACCAGTTGCTGGTGATTGCAGACCTGCGTTCTGAGGCGGAGCGCGACGCACTGACCGGACTGCTCAACCGGCACGCGCTGGCGTCACGCCTTCCAACAATTTTGCACGGCTGGGCGCTGGTGGCTGTGGATATTGACCATTTCAAACGGATCAACGATACCCATGGCCATGCGGCCGGTGACAAGGTGCTGGCCTTCGTCGGCCAGTTGCTGCTGCGCCACCTGCGCGAGGGCGATCTGGCCGTGCGCATGGGGGGTGAAGAGTTCGCCGTGCTGTTGCAGGGGATGGAGAAACCCGATGCCTACGCGGTGGCTGAGCGCCTTCGAACCGAGCTGCAGCGGCTGGCACCACAGTCCACCGGCCTACCCATTACTGCCAGCCTGGGCCTGGCGCTGACGACGCCGGGGATAGACTTCCCGTCACTCTGGCGCCAGGCCGACGCTGCGCTGTATGCCGCCAAGTCCGGGGGCCGCAACCGCGTCGAATGCGCAGTCGCACCTGGAGTTGCGCCATGACACCCATGGCATGGACCTACCTGGATCCGCGCGGGATGGGCATCACGCTTTCGGCGTCCGCAGCGCTGCTGGCCCTGGTGCTGCTCATCACCAACCGCGCGTTGGGCGGCAGGTTGCCGGGCATGCAGCAGGCAGCCGGTGGCGTGTTGCTGGCATCGTTGGGTTTCACGCTGAACATGCTGCAGGCCTGGTTGACGCCCCTGGCGGGGCTGGTGCTGGCCGTGGTACTGATGGTGGCGGGAGTGGCGCTGGTGCTGGGGGGTGTGCGGCGGTTGCGCGGCATGCCCGCACGCTGGGGCTGGCTGCTGGCCAGTTGCCTGGTCGGGTTGGCCATCGCGATGTGGTTCGGCCTGGTCGCACCCAATCCGCGCTGGCGCATTGGCTTGCTCTCGCTGCTGCTGGCCTTTCTGGCGGTGCTGCTGGCACGCACAGCGCTGGGCGAGTCGCGCGCCCAGCACCAGGCGGGTATGCGGCTGCTGGCGCTGCTGGGCGTGGTGTTCGCCGTGCTGATGGGTTTGCGCAGCGTGGCTGCAGCCCTGGGCCTGGTGGAGAGCTCTGTCAGTTCCACGCTGGTAAATTCTGCGTCAGTGCTGGCTGCGGGCATGTCCTTGATCGGTGGGGTGGTGGGCCTGGTGCTGGTGATCTCGGGCGACCTCATGGCCCTGGTGGAACACCAGCGCAGCCACGATCCCCTCACCGATCTGCTCAACCGTCTGGGTCTGCGTCAGTGGGTCGGTCAACAGGCGTCGCACGTTCCGCTGGCGCTGGGCATGGTGGACCTGGACCACTTTAAACAGGTCAATGACACCCACGGCCACGCCGTGGGGGACCAAGTGATCCGGCACTTGGCCCTGCTGCTGAAGGCGAGCGAGTTTCCAAACTGCCGCGCAGCGCGGTTGGGCGGAGAGGAATTTGTCATTGTCGCCCTCGGATCCGACCAGGCGACTGCGCTACTCCAGAGCCTGGAGCAGTTGCGTACGCAGTTCCAACAGGGCGGCCCGCTTCCCGGCAACACCTTGAGCGCCGGCATGGCGTGGGGGCATGTGGGCGGGTTCGAGGGCACGCTGCGCGAGGCCGATGCGGCACTTTACCGTGCCAAGCAGTCCGGGCGCAACCGCGTCGAGTCGGCGCCGCTTATCGCGCCATGACGTCCACCAGCCCCCCGGTCAAATCCCCAGCCTGGATGCGGTTCGCCAGGATGCGCTAACGTAGGGCCATGACAATCAGTTTCTGGACTTTGGGTTGGCGCACGTTGTGGCGTGATTTGCGCTCCGGCGATTTACGCCTGTTGATGGTGGCGGTGACGTTGGCCGTCGCGGCGCTCACAGCGGTAGGTTTTTTTGCCGACCGCCTCAAAGGCGGCCTGCAGCGTGATGCGCTCCAACTGCTGGGTGGTGATGCCGTGGTGTCCAGCGACAACCCCACGCCGCCGAACTTCGTGGCCAAAGCCCGCGAGTTGGGCCTGTCGGTGGTGACCAATCTTGGTTTTCCGACCATGGCCCGTGCCACCGACGAGCAGGGCGGAGCCGCCAAACTGGTCGCCCTCAAGGTGGTGGAGCCGGGCTACCCCCTGCGCGGCGCTTTGCGGGTGGCCAGCGCACCGGACGCAGCCGACGCCATCACGCGTGCCATTCCTGCGCGTGGCCAGGCCTGGGTCGACGCCGCTCTGCTGGAGGCCCTGGGTCTCAAGATGGGCGATACGCTGTTGTTGGGCGATGCGCGTCTCACGGTGCACACCGTGATTGTGGTGGAACCCGACCGGGGTGCCGGCTTCATGAACTTCGCCCCCCGCGTGATGATCAACACGCAAGACATTGCAGCGACCAAGCTGATTCAGCCCGCCAGCCGCCTGACCTACCGTATGGCCGTGGCCGGGGACGAAAAGCCGGTACAGGAGTTTGTTGCCTGGGCCGATGCCCAGGTCAAGCAAGCCAGCGCCAATGGTTTGCGCGGTGTGCGGGTCGAGTCATTACAGGCCGGACGGCCCGAGATGAGCCAGACGCTGGACCGTGCGGACAAGTTCCTGAGTCTGGTGGCCTTGCTCGCCGCCCTGCTCAGTGCTGTGGCGGTGGCGCTGTCGGCGCGTGCCTTTGCGGCCAGCCACCTGGACGATTGCGCCATGCTGCGGGTGCTGGGCCTGCGCCAGCGCACCATTGCTGCCGCTTATGCGTTTGAGTTTGCCCTGGTGGGCCTGTTTGCCAGCGGCCTGGGCGTGGTGTTTGGGTACAGCGTGCACTACCTGTTTGTGCTGTTGCTGGCGGGGCTGGTCGATGCCGCGTTGCCCGCTGCATCCCTGTGGCCGGTGCTGCTGGGCATGGGCATGGGCCTGACCCTCTTGTTTGCCTTTGGTTTGCCGCCGGTGCTGCAGTTGGCCCAGGTACCACCCTTGCGGGTGATCCGGCGTGATGTCGGCAACCTCAAACCGGCTTCGTTGGGGGTGTTGGCGGTGGGCGTGTTGGGTTTTGCCGCCTTGTTGCTGACTGCAAGCAGCGATCTCAAGCTGGGCCTGATTGCCGTTGGTGGCTTTGGTGGTGCCGTGGTTGTGTTTGCCGCTTTGGCATGGGTGGCCGTCAAGTTGCTGCGCCTGAGTGTGAACGAAAACACCGCACCGCGCTGGATGGTGCTGGCCACGCGCCAAATGTCGGCGCGCCCTGCCTACACCGTGGTGCAGGTCAGCGCCCTGGCTGTAGGTTTATTGGCGTTGGTGTTACTCGTCTTGCTGCGTACCGACCTGATCAGCAGCTGGCGCAAGGCCACACCGCCCGACGCCCCCAACCGTTTTGTCATCAATGTGATGCCCGAACAATCACAACCGTTCCGGCAGATGCTGGAGCAGGCGGGGGTGGTGCGTTACGACTGGTACCCGATGATCCGGGGGCGGATGGTGGCCGTCAATGGCCGCGCGGTGACACCCGACGACTATGTGGACGAACGCGCCAAACGATTGGTCGACCGCGAATTCAACGTCTCGTTCAATGCCAGAATTCCGCAAAAGAACGAGGTGGTGGCGGGCCGTTGGACCGAAGAAGAGTCCGGTGCCATCAGCATGGAAGAGGGCATTGCCCAGACCCTCAAGGTCAAGCTCGGCGACACCCTGCGGTTTGACATTGGCGGTGTTCAGACCGAGTCCAAAATCACCTCTTTGCGCAAGGTCGATTGGGGTTCCATGCGGGCCAACTTCTTTGTGATCTATCCGGTGAGCCAGATGGACAACGTGCCCGCCACCTACATGGGGGCATTCAAGGCCCCCGCCACCAAAGGCTTTGACAATGCCCTGGTGCGCCAGGTTCCCAACGTCACCAACGTCGACATGACCACCACCATCGCCCAGGTACAGCGCGTGCTCGACCAGGTGATTCGCGCAGTGGAATTCCTGTTTGGTTTTACGCTGGCAGCTGGCCTGGTGGTGCTGTTTGCCGCCGTAACCGCTACGCGGGAGGAGCGGGCCCGCGAATACGCCATCATGCGGGCCGTGGGTGCCAAAGGCAGCCTGCTGCGCCAGGTGCAGCGTGCCGAGCTGGCCGGTGTGGGCTTGTTGGCGGGGTTTCTCGCGTCCATCGTGGCCGCCGGTGTAGGCTGGGCGTTGGCGCGATTCGTGTTCGAATTTGAGTGGACCGTGTCGCTGTGGGTACCCCTGCTGGGTGCGCTGGCGGGTGCGGTGCTGGCGCTGGCGGCCGGGTGGTGGGGCTTGCGCGAGGTGTTGAACCGCCCGGTGGTGGAGACGCTGCGTCGGGCCCCGACCTGAAGCTGAAATTGCTACTGTTTTAGTAGCTTCTCGTGCATATTCTGCGAGGGCTAGCGGCCAATTTCTTATATGAAACCATGACGGAAAACGAAAGCAAAATCGCCAGCCCTTTTTCCACTATCGGCGGTGAACCCCACATCCGTGCGCTGGTCGAGCGGTTTTATGACCTGATGGAGCTGGAGCCGGGTTATGCCGCCCTGCGCGCGGTGCACGGACCGGACCTGGCATCCGCGCGCGACAAGCTGTTCTGGTTTCTGTGCGGATGGATGGGTGGCCCGCAGCACTACGTGGAGCGTTTTGGCCATCCCCGGTTGCGGGCACGGCACATGCCGTTCAAGATTGGCATTCTGGAGCGTGACCAATGGCTGGCGTGTATGGACCAGGCCATGGGTGAAGCCGGCGTGGACGCAGGTTTGCGCGCGCACTTGCGCGCCTCGTTTTTTCAGACCGCCGACTGGATGCGCAACCAGAACGGTTAAACGACCGGGGCTTTGCCCAAGTGCATTGGGCGAACGGCGAAGACCGGCGCAACGCAGCGTGGCTCCGGGACGCAGGCCGTCTGCTCCATATAAAGGAGCTGCCTGTGCTTATGCCACGAGGGCTGGCAGCCCGTTTTACTAAGTGCCTTTGTCCGTTTTCGCGTTTTTTTGCCCCAACTTGCGGTAGACGGTCGCCCGGCTGATGCCCAGCGCCTGCGCGGCCTGGGCAACGTTGCCGCGGGCCTGATCGACAGCTTTGCGGATCAGCGCTGTCTCGATGTCCCGCAAAGGCATGCGCTCCCGCGCCGACGACCGGTGATCGGCGTGAAGGGGTTGGGTTTCCCGCGCTGGTGCGACAGGCAGTGCCTGCAGGCGCAGGCCGGTCCACAGCGGGATCTCAAGTACCGGGTCGCTGCGGTGTACCGCATCAAACAGCAACTCAAACGCGATGCCGAAGACCTCGCTGGCGTGCACGGTTGCCGGGTCTGTTGTAGTCGGCCGGGGTGCACGGTGGTGGGTGCCCAGCTGGGGCACCATCTGGCGGGCGATGGGGTTGGCGGCGGTGATCCAGCCGTCGGCGTCCAGGCAGACTATGCCGTCGGCGTCGCTGCCCAAGGTATTGCCGGGCCAGTTCAGGCGCACCATCAGGCTGTGGGCCAGGGCCAGCACCAGTGCGTTCTCGATGCGGCTGGCGGTCTGGGTGACCAGGTGTTTGAGTTCGGGTCGCTCAATGGCGTCGATGCCGGTCAGGTCCAGCATACCCACACAGGCCCCGTCCGGTCCGAGCAGCGGGGCACCGGCGCAGCTGTACACGGCGGTGTTGGCAAAAAAATGTTCACCCCGGTGCAACCACACGGGTTGCAGCTCACTCAGCGCCGTTCCGATGGCGGTGGTGCCCACACTGCGCTCGGACAGGTCGGTGCCGATGCGTGTGATCAGGTCGGCGCGGGGGTCGGATCGGTCGATGGCGCCGCTGGTGTCCACGACCACGCCGTCGCGGTTGGTCAGAACTGCAAAGTAGCGGGTGTTAACGATGGCGCGCCCCAGATTTTCCAAAAGCGGTTTGGCGGTTTGCACCAGGTGCTGGTTGGCCTCCTGGGTGCGCATCATCTGCTGCGGCGACACCCTATCAAAGACGACGGAATGTTGGGGCGCCATACCCAGGTGCAAACAACGCTGCCACGAGCGCTCAACCCAGGGAGCGATCGACCCGGTGGGCAAGGCGATGCGGTCCAGCATGGCAACCTGTCGCGCACGCGCGATCCCGTCCAGGCGTGCGGACGGCTCAGCGGGAGTGGGCGAGCGCGGCGTCGTTTTCACGGTGTGTGCATTCTCGTACAGACAGCCAATTCCGGAGTTGTTTCATTTTGAGAATTTCACGGTAAAACCAATCTCCTACTAGGGTTAGCCCTAGGGTTTAGTGCCGATGATCGACCAACAATCGCTATGTATTTTGTTTCATAGGAATGGCATTGCATAAGTTGCGTGCCGCTACCCCAAGGAGAGAGACGCATGCAAAAAGTGTTGCACATTAACGCGGACAAATGCACGGGCTGTATGCAGTGCGAAATGGCCTGCGCGTTCGAAAACTACGGCACCTTCGCCACGGCCAAGTCGCGCATCAAGGTGTTCGACTTCCACCACACCGGCAAGAAAGTGCCCTACACCTGCACGCAGTGCGACGAGGCTTGGTGCCTGCATGCCTGCCCGGTCGAGGCCATTACCGTGGACAAGGCCACTGGCGCCAAGGTCGTCAACGAGTCCACCTGCGTGGGCTGCAAGGTCTGCACCATCGCCTGCCCGTTTGGCACGATCAATTACGTTGAAGAGAC
>CAZMXB010000040.1:0-1776 GCA_964569855.1 uncultured Rhodoferax sp. | reverse complement strand
TCACCTTCATCGACGCCAACTGGACGGGCCTGGGCAAGATGGCCCAGTGGGCCGACAAACTCGGCAATCAACCGTCGGCCTCGTGAAACTTTGCAAGACAGACTGCAGCTACGCGCAAAGGGCCAGCTCTGTCCTCAACCAATCAAGTGAATAGGAGAAACGAATATGTCTTGGGCTGGAAAAATCCTCCGCGTCAACCTGACGGCTGGTACCGTCACATCCGAACCTCTCAATATGGACTGGGCACGCGACTATATTGGTTCGCGCGGCCTGGGTACCAAGTACCTGGTCGAAGAAGTCGATGCCACGGTGGAACCGCTGTCCGCCGACAACAAGATCATCTGGGCGACCGGCCCGCTGACCGGCACCATGGCCTCCACGGGTGGCCGCTACACCGTTATCACCAAGGGACCACTAACCGGCGCCATTGCCTGCTCCAACTCGGGCGGCTACTGGGGCGCCGAGTTCAAGATGGCCGGCTGGGACATGGTCATCTTCGAGGGCAAATCACCCAAGCCGGTCTTCCTGTACGTCAACGATGACCTGGCCGAACTGCGCGATGCCTCCCACCTGTGGGGCAAGAGCGTGTGGGAAACCGAGGCCACCATCAAGAAGGGCTTGCAAGACCCTCTGACCCGCGTCTCCAGCATCGGCAAGGCCGGTGAAAACGGCGTCCTGTTTGCGGCCGTGGTCAACGATCTGCACCGGGCTGCCGGGCGCTCGGGCGTGGGCGCGGTCATGGGCAGCAAGAACCTCAAGGCCATTGCCGTGCGCGGCACCAAGGGCGTGGGCAACATCCGTGATCCCAAAGCCTTCATGGCCGCTGTCAAGGCCGGCAAAAAAGTGCTGGCCGAAAACGGCGTCACCGGCACCGGCCTGCCCGCCATGGGCACCCAGGTGCTGATGAGCGTGATCAACGAAGTGGGTGGCCTGCCCACCCGCAACCACCAGGACAGCCAGTTTGAAGGGGCCAAGGACATTGGTGCCGAAGCGATGGCCACGCCCCGCAAGACCGATGGCAAGAAGCAGCTGGTAACCAACCAGGCCTGCTTTGGTTGCACCATTGCCTGCGGACGTATCAGCAAGATGGACGAAAACCACTTCACCATCGAAAACAAGCCGCAGTACCGCGGTGCCAATGGTGGTCTGGAATACGAAGCCGCCTGGGCACTGGGCGCGGCCAATGGCGTAAACGACCTGGAAGCCTTGCAATACGTCAACCTGTTGTGCAACGAAGAGGGTATCGACCCCATCACCTTTGGCGCAACCATCGGTGCGGTCATGGAACTCTATGGCATGGGTATCCTGACCAAGGAGCAGCTCGGTATCGAAGCCCCGTTTGGCTCGGCCCGTGCGGTGGCTTTCCTGGCCGAGGAAACCATCAATGGCCGTGGCTTTGGCAAGGAAATCGGCCAGGGTTCCAAGCGCCTGACCGCCAAGTACGGCCACCCCGAGCTGAGCATGTCGTCCAAGGGTCAGGAATTCCCGGCCTATGACGGCCGCGCCATACAGGGCATTGGCCTGGCCTACGCCACTTCCAACCGCGGTGGTTGTCATTTGCGCGGCTATACCATCGCGTCGGAAATCCTGGGTATTCCGGTCAAGACCGATCCGCTTGAGAGCGAAGGCAAGCCTGATCTGGTCAAGGCCTTCCAGGACGCAACTGCCGCGTTCGATTCGTCGGGCCTGTGCATCTTCACCACCTTCGCCTGGGGCTTGCAAGACCTGTCCCCGCAAATGCAGGGCGCCTGCAACGAGGACTACACCATCGAAGAG
>CAZMXB010000039.1:0-26059 GCA_964569855.1 uncultured Rhodoferax sp. | reverse complement strand
CGCCCGCCGAGCCGAGCTACCTGCGCGAGGCCTTCGGGCCCGGCGGCTGGCTGGCAAAAGCTGCCGGCGGCAGCTACGAGGTGCGCGAGGGGCAGCTGCAGCTGGCCGCCGCGGTCGACCAGGCCTTCGCCCGCCGCGTGCCCGCGTTCCTCGAGGGGCCGTGCGGCACCGGGAAGAGCTTCGCGTACCTGATCCCCGGCATCGTCCACGCGCTCGGCCGCCGGCAGGCGAGCGGCAGGGCCGCGCCGCTGCTGGTCAGCACCGCGAGCATCGCCCTGCAGGAGCAGCTCGTCGCGACGGACCTGCCGCGGCTGCAGCAGGCGCTGCCGCAGCGGTTCACGTTCGCGCTGCTCAAGGGCCGGGCGAACTTCCTGTGCAACGACGCCGTCGGCGCCGCGACCGTGCCCTACCGGGCGACGGCCGAGGAGACCGAGCAGCTGCGGCAGATCAAGCGCTGGGCCGAGCACACGCCCACGGGCGACAAGAGCGAGCTGCCGTTCGTCCCCGTCGAGCGCCTCTGGAAGCGCGTCACCGTCGACGGCGACGACTGCAAGGGCAAGGACTGCCCGCAGCGCGACGCGTGCCACTTCGAGCGCGCGCGCCAGGCCGCGGCGGGCGCGGACGTGCTGGTCGTCAACCACCACCTGCTCTGCGCGGACCTCGCCGTGCGCGCGGCGTACCCGGGCGTGAGCATCCTGCCCGAGGCCGCCGCGCTCGTCGTCGACGAGGCCCACGAGCTCGCCGACGTGGCGCGCGACTTCTTCGGCGCGACGCTCACGCCGCACGTCGTCAAGCGGCTGGCGAGGTACGCCGAGGAGTTCGACGCCGCGGATCCGGCGGACGTGACCGCCGCGGGCGAGGCCTACTTCGCCGACCTGCGCGCCCTCGCCGAGGCCCACGAGCGCGCCGAGCTCGGCGAGCACCGCCGCTCGGTCTACAGCGTGAAGCGCCCGCTCGACGACGGGCGCGAGGTCGCCGGCGCCGCGGCGTTCGCCGACCACGTCGCGCGCCTCGCGCGCGGCGCCGCGCAGGAGCTGAAGGCGCTCGACGAGGCGGAGAAGGAGCGCGGCCTGAGCGACGCGGAGCGCGACGCCCGCGCGAAGCACCGCACCGCGAGCCGCCGGTTCCGCAAGGTCGCGCGCTGGCTCGAGCGGCTGCACGGCGAGCCGGATCCGAACGTCGCCGCGTGGCTCGAGCTGCAGCCGCCGGACGACCGCGGCGAGCGCCGCTTCGCGCTCGAGGCCCGCCAGGTCGACGTGACGCCCGCGCTGCAGAGCCTCGCCGAGCGGGTCAAGGCGCTCGTGCTCACGAGCGCTACGCTCACCGTGGCCGGGAGCTTCGAGCACCTGCAGGGCGAGACGGGCATCGCGCCCGCGATCGCGCTCGAGGTCGCCAGTCCCTTCGATTTCCGCGCCCGCTGCCTCGTCGTCACGCCCGACCGGATGCCGCTGCCGGACGCGCCCGACTGGCCCGCGGCGTGCGCGCAGGTGATCAAGAAGCTCGTCGCCGCGGCCGACGGCCGGACCCTCGCCCTCTTCAGCAGCAAGAAGAACCTCGAGCGCGTGTTCGCGCTGGTCGCCACGACGAGCGACCGCGCGTGGCTGAAGCAGGGCGCGCTGCCGAGCCGCCAGCTAGCGAGCGCCTTCAAGCGCGACCCGCGCGCCGTGCTCTTCGGCCTGAAGAGCTTCTGGACCGGGATCGACGTGCCGGGCGACAGCTGCGTCGCCGTCTTCGTCGACCGCATCCCGTTCCCGCAGCGCGAGGACCCGATCATCCGGAAGCTGCACGCGCAGCACGGCACGGCCGCGTTCGAGCGCGTCGACCTGCCGCGGGCCCTGATGCAGCTGCGGCAGGGGTTCGGCAGGCTCATCCGCGCGCGCAGCGATTACGGCGTGGTCGTGTTCGGGGACCGGCGCGTGGTGACCAAGGGCTGGGGCCGCAGGGTCTGGCAGTCGCTCCCGGCGTGCGCGCGCGGGCGCTCGAGCGCCGAGGTGGGCGCGTTCCTCGCGCGGTTTCGGCAGCAGCCGGAAGGGGGTGCGCCGTGACCGACGACCTCGACGCCCGCGGCGCGCTCGCCGCGTTCCTCGCCGCCCACCCCGCGCGCCTGATGGAGCCCGAGGTGGTCCAGGCCGCGCTGCGCCTGCGCGCGACGGGGCTCGCGTTCGCCGACCTGGCCGCCGTCGAGAAGCAGCTCGCGGCCGCGGGGCAGGACGTGCCCGCGTGGAAGGCCGCGATCGAGGCCGAGGGCAAGGCCGAGCGCGCGCGCGAGGAAGAAGACCGCGCCGCGACGCGCGGCAAGCGCGGCCGCCGGCAGCCCCCGCCGCCGCCCCCGCCGAGCGTCGACGCGCACGACCCCGACGTCCTCGAGGCGCTCGGCGGCCCGGCCCCCGACGCGCTCGAGGCGCTGCGCGCCCGGATCCGCGCCGCGCCGACCAAGGCCGCGGCGAAGGAGATCGTGTTCGACCCGGCCGCGATGAACTTCGCGTTCGGCCTCGCGCTCGACGCGCCGCACGAGCTCGAGCTGCTCGCCGCGACGATCGAGGAGAAGCGCGCCGACGTGCGCGAGTGGCGCAAGATCCTCGCGGCCAAGGTCGCCGAGCGCGCGGCGACCGAGAAGCCCCGGCCCGCGCGGCGCAAGCGGCCCGACGACTGGCGCGCCGCGCTCCGCCTGAACCGCTACGGCGAGCCGCTCGCGTCGTTCGGCAACCTCTGCGCGCTGCTGCGCGCGGCGCCGGCGTACGCCGGCCGGCTCTCGTTCGACGCGATGGCGCTGCGGTGCTGCCTCGACGGCGCGCCGCTCGACGACGCGGGCGTGGGCCGCCTGCGCGAGGCGATCGAGCGCGACCTCGGCGCCGCGCCGAGCGTCGAGCCGCTGACCTCGGCGCTCTTCACGGTCGCGAGCGAGCGCAGCTTCCACCCGATCGCGCGCTACCTCGACGGCCTGCCGCGGTGGGACGGCACCCCGCGCCTCGCGCAGCTCGCGACGCGCGTGCTCGGCCTCGCGGCCGGCGAGGCCGAGACGGTCTTCGCGGCGAAGCTGCTGCGCAAGTGGATGGTGTCGTGCGTGGCCCGGGTCCGCCGGCCCGGGTGCAAGGTCGACACGGCCCTCGTCCTCGTCGGCGACCAGGGCCGCAAGAAGAGCACGTTCTTCGCGGTGCTCTTCGGCCCGTTCTTCCTCGACTGCGACATGGACATCCAGAACAAGGACGCCGTGCTGCAGATGCGCGCCGGGTGGTGCGTCGAGTGGGGCGAGGTCGAGCGCGTCACGAGCCGCAAGGAGGCCGACGTCGTGAAGGCGTTCGTCTCGCGCGCGAGCGACATGATCCGCCCGCCCTACGGCCGCACCGTCGAGAGCTACCCGCGCAGCAGCGTGATCGTCGGCTCGACCAACAAGCGCGACTTCCTCGTCGACGAGACGGGCGAGCGGCGCTTCTGGGTGATCGACGTCGGGGCGCACGAGATCGACACGGCGCTGCTGACCACGCGGCGCGACCAGCTCTGGGCCGAGGCCCTCGCCGCGTTCGACGCCGGCGAGCGGTGGTGGCTCGACGACGAGCAGGACGTCCAGCAGCACGGCCGGCTGACCCGCGCCTACCGCCGCGCGGATCCGTGGGAGCCGACCGTCGCCGAGTGGCTGCGGACGCGCCAGAGCGGCGCGGCGTGGACCGACGCCGCCGCGGTGCTCAGCGACGCGCTGCAGATCAAGCCCGCCGACCGGCGGGACATCGACGCGGTGCGCGTCGGCAAGTGCATGGCGGCGCTCGGATGGGAGCGGCGGCAGGCCCCGCGCGACGAGGATCCGCGCCGGCCGTGGCGCTACTACCGGCCAAAACCCGAGTCGGATCGGCCGCCGGAGAACCCGGCACCGGTCAGCCGCAGCGCTGGCACCAGCGCTGGCACCAGTGACGAAAGCGCAAAAACCCCGGCTGTCACCAGTGGCACCAGTGGCACCAGTGGGTTTGGCGCGGACGTGAAAGGGAGCAATGGGTCCGCAGCGTGGGTTGCTGCTTCCCAAGGGGCCGCTCACGACGCTTCTGCGGTGAATCGTCACTTGGTCCCTACCTCGAATTTCACTGGTGCCACTGGTGACACTAGTGACTGCGCGGAGTTGCGAGATTCGGCGTCACTGGTGCCGACTGGTGCCACTGGTGCCAGGTCGACCCCAGCTACCCCGCCGCCTCCGACCGGGGAGCCGGGCGACACCGCCTGGAGCCTCCCGCCCGTGGAGGAGTTCTGATGAGCGCCGCCCCGCGCTTCCCGTGCGGCGCCCCCGGGTGCGAGGCCTGCGCCGAGGACCGCCCGGCCGACTGCGACTACGCCGCGCCGCCGCGGGCCCCGCCGCCGGCCGAGCCAGCCCCGGTCGTCGTGTCGCTGGCCGCGTGTCCGCACGGCCGCCGGCCGGGCGCGTGGTGCGCCGAGTGCGCGGCGAGCCGCCTGCGCCGCGGGGGTGGTGCCCCGTGAGCCGCGCCGACGTGTTTTCCGACGCCCCGCGTGCGCCCGCGTGCGACACGCGCGAGGCCAGCCCCGCCCCCACCGCGGCATTCCCGCCGCCGCTGCATCCGCAGAGCCCGTACGGCGCGGACGTGCACGCGCGGTTCTGGGCGAAGGTGCAGTGGGCGCCGGGGGACGCGTGCTGGGAGTGCATCGCCGTGGCGATCTACGAAGAACGGACGAAGCGTGGCGTTTCCGGGCGCAAGCGGACGGCGCAGTGGATGGCCTACGCGCTTACGCACGGCGCCGTTCCTTCTGGACTGCTCGTTGCCAGGACCTGCGGCATGCGTGGGCGCTGCGTTAGGCCGGACCATCTCTTTGCGGGAACGCCCCAAGACATCGCGGTCAACTCGGCAGGCCACCAACGTTTGCGGCGTGGCAGCGCATCAAACAACTGCCGCGGCGAGCGCAGTGCGTTCGCTAAGCTCACACCTTCCGACGTGGCGAAGGTCTACGCGCGGTACTTCGACGAGGGCATGTCCACTCAAGACATCGCCCGCGCGTCAGGAATCGCTCGCTCGACCATTGGCGACATCGTGAGCGGCAAAAGTTGGTCGCATCTCTATTCCCCTGAGAGAGCAACTCGGTTCGTGGAACTCTGCCAGCGGAACAGCCGCCGCGGACCTTGCGTGCTGCGGAAACTGTCGGTCGAAGTAGCGGCCGGTGTTCGTCGGCGACTCGCAGAAGGCGAGTCACAGCGTTCCATCGCGCAGACTCTCGGCGTCTCCAAACGTCGGGTGTACGAGATCGCAAATGGCATCTCATATCTCGAGACCGCCACCCCTCTCGTCGCCCGTGCATGCGAAGGCGCATCGCCTAGCAGCCCTGCCGCCCCCGCGTTCGACGCCTGGCGCGCGTGCGGCTTGCCGCGCGTCGGCCTGACGGAGCAGCACGCCGCGGCGCGCATGGCGAGCGCGTTCCCGCCGGACCTCGCGGGCGAACTACGCGCCCCGTGGCCCGCGTTCCTGATCGACGTGCCCGGCGGCCTGCTGGACACCGACGGCTGCGCGGTCGAGCACTTGCTGCTGGACCTGCGCGCGGGCGCGGAGGTCTGGTTCTGCGACCGCGAGGGCACCGTGCGGGAGATCCGCGCCGAGAGCCTCGCCGCGCTCGCGGGGCTCGAGCTCGCGCCCCTCGACGACATGGCCCGCGCGCTCGCGCTGAACGTCATCCTCGAGGTGACGCACCATCGCCCCGCGCTCGCCCACGGGACGGGGCCGCGGGAGATCGCGCGCACCGCGCGGGGCGAGCCGACCACGACGGACTTCATGCTCACCGCGGACGTGAAGCTCGACGCCCGCCGCGCGGTGCGCGACTACGTGCGCGGCGTTACGGCGTCGCTCGGGAGCGCCGTGCAGCGCCTCGTGCGCGGGCACCCGAAGATGCAGCCGCACGGCCCGCGCGGCGCGCTGCGCAAGCCGATCTTCGTGGAGGCGTACTGGCAGGGCGCGGCGGACGCACCGCTGGCGCTGCGCTCGCACGTGCTGACGGCCGAAGGGAGCGAGTGATGCGGTGCTTCTACTTCGGGTGCTGGGGCGACAGCGGCCATTACCTCTGGGACGAGCACGCGAACCACGCGCGACGAGGCACCGGGCTGCCGCCGTCGCTCGGCGTCGCGCGTCTCGACGGCGAGTTCGCGCCCAAGGGCCCGCAGACCGAGGGTCGCGCGGCGCTGCACCACGTCGACGGCTGGACGGTGCTCGCGTTCTGGGACCGCTCGGTCGACCGCCGCCACGGCAGCCACAGCACGTTCGTCGCCGAGGGCGCCCACGACTTCGCGGCGATGGTCGCGATTGCGCGCGCGCGGTTCCCGCGCGTCTGGGGCCGCTACCGCTTCGAGGTGCGCCCGCGCGCGGGAGGCGACGACCGTGAGTGACCACGCGACCAGCCTCGCCCTCGCTGCGAAAGGAGACCCCGCGTGCCCGACGTGATGGACTGTCCGACGTGCGCCGCCGCCGAGGCCACGGCGCGCGACCGGCCCGGCGAGGTGCGGCGGTGCGCCGCCTGCGGCGCGGCGTTCCACGTCGCGCGCCGCCCCCAGCGCCGGCCGCGCGCCCGTCCGCTCGCGCCCGTCGATCCGCCGCCGGAGCGCTGCCGCCTCGAGCCGCCGGCGAGCTACAGCGCGCGGCTCGACATGGCCGCCGTCGCGCGGCACCCGTACCAGCGCGCGGCGAGCTTCGAGGCCGGACGCGCGACGCCCGCCACGGACCCGGACCCGCAGGCGCTCGCCGACGCGGAGAACGCGGCGCGGCTGCGCGTGGCGCTGCACGACGAGACGCCCGAGGCGCGCGAGCGGCGCCAGGAGCGCGACGTCTACCGGGCGCGCGCCGCCCGCGAGCGGCTCGCGTGGCTGGCCGCGCCGGCGCACGCCGAGCGGGTGCCGTGGCCGAGTTCGCGCGCGCCGGCGTGGACGACGCGCGTCGTGCCGCACCCGCACGGGCGGCGCTGGGCGGCGCTGCTCTGGTTCTGGTTCGGCGAGCTCAGCGAGGGCCGCCGCGCCTGGCCCGGCGCGGTCGACGACCTGGTGCAGCGCTTCGGTCGGCGCGGCGCGGGCGGCGAGCTCGAGCGCTACCGCGCGGCGTGGGTCGCGCGGCACCCCGGCGTGAAAACCGCGCTCGTCGACGCGCTGGTCCCGCGGGCGTACGCCGCCGCGCTGATCGAGGCGGCGACGCAGGCGTACGAGCGCGGGGCGTTCGGGGCGGTGGTGCCGGGCGACGAAACACCGCCAGCACACCCGCTCGCCGAAAGCAAGCTCGGTCCGCTTGACTCGGGTCAGTGACGCGTTCTAGGCTTCTCTTCCGAGGGGAGTGCTTTGTCCGCGACACGCACATGGCTGCGCGCGGGCGAAGCCGCCGCCGTACTCGGCGTGAGCGTGGCGACCTTTCTGCGCCTCTGTCGCGCGGGCAAGATCCGCTGCGCGCGCAGCCCCGGCGGGCACTACCAGCCGACGCTCGCGGACCTGGCGCGCTACCTCGACAGCCTGATCGCCACCGCCGCGTAGCGCCGCTTCGAAGCGACCCGCCGATCCGCGCGCGTCCCCCCGGCGCGCTCGCGTGACCTCGGCGGGCGGCTCCGGCGCGTCTCCCCTGCGCGCCGGCCGCCGCCCGCTGCCGCGGCGCACGCCTCCCTCCGGGCGACGGCAGCACCCTCTCTCGCGATGCCGCGCAACACGAAGCTCACGCCCGACGCGGCGCGCCTCGCGATCGAGCTCGCCCGCAAGGGCGTGCCGAAGGCGACGATCGCCAAGAAGCTGCGCGTGCACCGCGACACGGTGTTCGAGTGGCTGAACCGCGCCGAGCGCGAGCCCGACTCGATCTTCGAGGCCTTCGCGCTCGACTTCCACGAGGCGCAGGCGGACTACGAGATCCGCCAGCTCGACGACGTGAACGCCGGCGGCGAGACGTGGAAGGCCAGCGCGTGGGCGCTCGAGCGGCTCTTCCCCGAGACGTACACGGCCAAGGCCGCGATCGAGCACAGCGGACCCGGCGGCGGGCCGATGCAGCACAAGCACGATGTCACCGTCAACATCGACGCCCTCGCCGCGCGCATCGGCGCCCTCGCTGCTGGCGCGGTTGGCCGCGTTGTCCCTGGCGGAGCGGACGCGGATCCTGCGCTCACTGAGCGCGCCGGAGCTGGCGGCGCTGGAGCGCCTGACGGCGGCGGCGGAGACGGCGCGGACTAGCTTCCGCGCGTTCGCCGAGCACCCCGACTTCTGCGGCCTCGCTCTCTCGCCGCTCGTCGCCGCGATCGCGGACGCGAGCGGCGGGACGCGGCCCGACACGATCGACGCCGCCGCGAGCGACCGGCACTTCGGCTGCTCGCTCGACCGCCTGCCCGCCGCCGCCCCGCGCACCGTCGTGGTCCGGGCCGGCGGGCGCGGCGGCAAGACCAGCCGCCTGCTCGCCCCGAAGGCGCTGCACGCGGCGTGGACGGTCCCGGCGCCGCTGCTCGGGCCCGGCGAGGAGGCCTACGCCGTCGTCGCCGCGCCGACGATGCGCCTCGCGCGGCAGGCGTTCAGCTTCATCCGCGGCTACGTCGACGCGAGCCCGGTGCTGTCGCAGGCGCTCGTCGGCGAGCCCGCGCAGGAGTCGCTGGCGCTGCGCCGCCCCGACGGCAGCGTGTGCCGCATCGAGATCTTCGCCGCGGGCCGCGGCGGCGCGCAGCTGCGCGCCAAGACGCTGGTGTTCGCGGGCTTCGACGAGGCCGCGTTCTTCCGCGACGAGGCCACCGGCGTGGTCAACGACGCGGAGCTGTACCGCGCGGTGCTGCAGCGCATCGTCCCGGGCGGGCAGTGCTGGCTGGTGAGCACGCCGTGGCTCGCGGGCGTCGGGCTCATCGAGGAGTTCATCGGGCGCGAGTTCGGCGCCCACGCGCACGCGCTGTGCGCCGTGGCGCCGACGCGGGCGCTCAACCCGAACTGGGATCCCACCGGCGAGGTCGAGCGCGACCTGCGCGCGCAGGACCCCGACGCGGCCGAGCGCGAGATCGACGCGAAGCCGATGGCGGCCGGCTCGCAGCTGTTCTTCAGCCCCGAGGCGCTCAAGGCCGCGGTCCACGCGACCCGCCCGCAGCGGCTCCCGCGCCGCCCCGGGGCGCTCTACGCGGCCGGCGGCGACTGCGCGTTCAAGCGCAACAGCTCGGCGCTCGCGGTCGTCGAGCGCGACGGCGAGCGCTACCGCCTCGCGCTGCTCGAGGAGCAGACGCCGAAGCCCGGTCTGCCGCTCAAGCCGAGCGCCGTGATCGCGGATTTCGCCCGCGAGATGGACGGCTACGGCGCGAGCGGCCTCGTAGTCGACAGCCACGAGCTCGACGAGGTGCGCGCCGCGCTCGTCCAGCACGGCAAGAACGCGCTCCCGGCGCCCGACAAGACCGAGAGTTACATCCTGGCGCGCAAGCTCTTCCACGAGGGCAAGATCGAGTTGCCCGATCACCCGCGGCTGCTCCGCCAGCTGCGCGACGTCGTGGCCAAGCCGCAGCCCGGCGGCGGCCTGCAGATCAGCAGCCCGAAGCGCGCCGACGGCTCGCACGGCGACCTCGTGAGCGCGCTCGTCGCGGCGCTCTGGCAGGCCGCGCAGGCGCCGCTGACGCTCGCCGGGCAACCGAAGATCTCGACCGTGTTTGGCGCCCCGCGCTGGTAACCCCCATGGGCCTCTTCGCCAAAGCCGCCGCCGCGCTCGCGCGCAAGCCGGCCCCGCAGCCGTTCGGCACCGACGTGCCGAACCGCGGCGGCGGGACCGTGCTGCCGACGCTCGGGCGCCGCCCCGCGGCCGTCGAACTCACGGACCTGGTTGCCTCGCAGATCGAGGCGTGGGATCCGCAGAGCGCGCGGCAGGCGATCCAGGCGCACGACACCGGCAGCTTCGTCGCGAGCGCGCAGCTCTGCGATTTCATGCTGCGCGACGACCGCGTGATGAGCGCGCTCACGACGCGCCTGATGGGCCTGCAGGGCCTGCCGTTCGCGATCGCCCCGGCGCGCAAGGCCGCGAAGGCCGCGAAGGTCGCCGCCGCGCTCGAGGAAGACTGGCCGTGGATCTGCCCGCCGCGCGTCCAGGAGGAGCTGCTCCAGTGGGAGCAGCTGATGGGCTTCGCGCTCGCGGAGATCGTCTGGGACACCTCGGGCGACCGCTGGGTGCCGACGCTCAAGGTCTGGCACCCGCAGCACGTCTACTACCGGCTCGACCTGCGGCGCTACGTCGCGGTCGCCGCCGAGGGCCTCGCGTACGTCGAACCCGGCGCGGGCAAGTGGCTGCTCTACACGCGCCACGGCCACCACCGCGCGTGGATCCGCGGCGCCGTGCGCGCGCTCGTCGTGCCGTTCCTCGCGCGGCAGTACGCGTGGCGCGACTGGGGCCGCTATAACGAGGTCCACGGCCTGCCGATCAAGCAGGCGCGCGTGCCCGCGCAGGCCAGCGACGCGGACAAGCGCGCGTTCTTCGCGCAGATCCGCGCGCTCGGCTCGACCGGCGCGCTGCTCGCCCCCGAGGGCTCCGGCGGCCAGCGCTTCGCGCTCGAGCTCGTCGAGGCCGCCAACCAGCAGAGCTGGCAGGCGTTCGAGCGCTGCCTGCTGCGCGGCGACGCCGCGGTCAACCTCGTGCTGCTCGGCCAGAACATGAGCGGCGGCGAGATCCGCGAGGGCAGCCACGCCGCCGCGAAGGTCGCCGACGGCGTGCGCGACGACTTCAAGCTGGCCGACGCGACGAGCCTCGCGGCCGACTTCAAGGCCCAGGTCGTGCGCCCGTGGACGGTCTTCAACTTCGGCGACGAGGGCCTCACCCCGTCGCCCGGCTGGGACGCCAAGCCCGCCGAGGACAAGGCCGCCGCGGCGCAGACGTTCAAGACCGCCGCCGAGGGCGCCGAGATCTTCGCGCGGCTCGGCGCGCAGGTCGACATGCCGCGCCTGATCGACCGCTTCGGCCTGCCGCTCAAGGCGGGCGCGACGCTCACGGCGCCCGCTGACCCCGCCGCCGATTCCGACCCCGCCGCGCGAGACGCGGCGTAGGAGCCCCGATGGAACTTCTCTACAAGAGCGTCGCGCAGTCGATCACCCTCGCCGCGGCGACGCCCGGCGCGCTCACGCCCGGCGGTACCGCCGGCCTGCTCGGGCAGATCAACGACGCCGGCGGCCCCGGCGACGTGGTGGCGATCACGCTGACCGAGACCGGCGGCGCCAACGCCGTCGAGACCGTGACGCTCTACCAGGCCGTCGAGGGCGGCAGCTTCGCGCCGCTCGCGACCACGACGTCGCTCGCCGCGAGCGGCACGCGCCGCATCGTGCTGCGCGGCTTCTCGGGCGACCTCTACGTCACCGGCACGAGCGCGGGCGGCGCGACCGTCAAGGTCGACGTCAGCGTGCGCCGCTCGGGCGTCGCGCTGCCCTACCAGCTGATCCTCGACGGCGTGGTGCAGGGCACCGGCACCGGCGGCACGATCAGCGGCAACCTCGCGCAGAGCGCCGGCACGGTCAGCCTCACGGGCAACGCCGCGAGCACGATCACGACGAGCGCGAGCACGCTGAGCGTCGACGCCGCGACGACGCTGAACGTCGGCGCGTCCACCGCCACGGCGCTCGTCCTCGGGCGCTCGGCGGTCGTGCCGTCGCTGCCCGGCGGCGCCTCGGTCGGCTCGGCCAAAGCGATCACCGGCGCGGGCGCGCTGGCGATCGAGGCCGCGGCGGGCTCGACGCTCACGGTCGGCGCCGCGTCCAACGCCATGGTGATCGGGCAGGCCGCGAAGGTCGCCACGGTCAACGGCGACGTCGACTTCCAGGGCGCGCTCAAGGCCCACGCGGTCGACGCGGGCGCCGCGGGTACGACCGGCACCGCGAGCGCCTACGCCGGCACGTTCACGCTGACCGGGACGACGTTCACGCTGACCAACACCAAGATCAGCGCGACCTCGCTCGTGTTCGTGCAGTGCATCACGGCGTCGCCGGGCGCGTACATCGCGAGCGCCGTGCCGACCACGAACACGCTGACCGTGACGATGAGCGCGGCCGTGACGGCGATCAAAATGGCCTTCCTCGTGGTCAACCCCGGCGCGTAGTGGCCACGCCCCGCCCCCGCACCCGCGCGCTGCGCCTCGCGCTCGCGCCCGGCGCCGACCACGACGGCCCGGCGACGCCGCCGCGCGCGTTCCGCATCTTCCGCGCGGGCGTCAACCCGAGCACGAAGGGGGACTTCCTCTTCGACGCCGCCGCCGCGCAGAGCGTGATGGCCGCGGCGCGCGCGTGGGGCAACCGCTACCCGATCGACTACGGCCACGCTCAGGTCGAGCCGCAGAGCGGCGACCCCGCGCAGGACGGCAAGGCCGCCGGCTGGTTCACGCCGGCGCTGCGCGGCGGCGAGCTCTGGGCCACGGCCGTCGCGTGGACGCCGGCCGCCGCCGCGATGATCGCGGCGCGCGAGTACGCGTACTTCAGCCCGGCCTTCAACGTCGACGCGGACGGGCGCGTCGTCGAGCTCACCAACGTCGCCCTGACGAACCTACCCGCGATGCACGGCCTGACGCCGCTCGTCGCCGCCTCGCGCACCCCACGGAGACTGACGATGGACAAGGCCAAGATCTGCGACGCCATTCACGCGCTGCACACGAAGATGCACGGCGCGATGCACGACGAGGCCGCCAAGAAGGCCCTCGACGCCAAGCTCGAGGGCATGAGCGCCGAGGAGTGCTCGGCGTACCACGACAAGCTCGCGAAGTTCGTGCCCGGCGACCACGCCGAGCCCGACGGCGACGAGGCGCCCGCGAAGGACGACGCCAAGGCGTCCGACCCCGCGGCCGACACGAGCGCGTCGCAGGCGCAGGCGCACAGCCGCGCGGGCGTCTCCGACGACGCGCGCGTGATGCTCGCGCGGATCGCCGAGCTCGAGCGCGAGACGAAGCAGCTCGCCGCCGCCCGCGACCGCGACGAGCGCGCCGTGGTGCTCGAGCGCGCGGTGCGCGACGGCAAGGTCACGCCGGCCGAGGCGCGCGGCGAGGGCAAGCGCGGCGCGTTCCTGGGCAAGCTCTCGACCGCCCAGCTCGCCGAGTACGTCGCCGCCGCCGAGGCGCGCGTCGCGACGACCGAGACGAAGCCGGGCGCCGGCGACGCCGCGGCCGCGGGCGCCGGCGGCGTGTTCCAGGTCGAGCTGCACAAGGGCGCCGCGCCGGTCGCGGTCACGCTCTCGGCGGTCGAGCTGAAGCTCGCCGAGGAGTTCGGCAACGACCCCGCGTCTGTCGCGAAGACCAAGGCCCTCGCCCCCTGGACCCGCCGCACGGCGTAGCGCCGCGCGCCCCTCGCTGACCCTCCACCGGAGACCGATCCATGACCGCAGCACTCTCTGACGACCGCATCACCAAGCGCCTCGGCGCGCCGGGCAACGGCCTGCTCCCGGGCCGCCTCGCACCGCCGCTCGGCATCGCCGACAACGTCTGCATCTACGCCGGCGCGCTCGTCGGCGTCGACAGCTCGGGCTACGCGCGGCCGATGCGCCAGGGCACGACGTCCGACGTCTGCCTCGGCGTCGCGCCGAAGCGCTACGACAACACCGGCAGCGGGCACGCCGCGGGCGCGCTCGTGCCCGAGCTCGAGGGCGGCACCTTCCTCTTCGACAACGACGCCGACGGCCCCGTGCTTAGCACGACGGCGCCCGGCACGACGCTCTACGCGACGTGCGACCACAGCGTCTCGCTCACCAGCACCAGCCGCTCGAAGGCCGGCACGCTGGTCTGCCTCGACGCCGTGACCGGCCAGGTCGCGGTCTTCGTCGGCAACGGCACCGCGTTCTAGTCCCCGGCGCGCGCCGCGTCGCCGCCCCCACGTCCGCTTCACCTCAGGAACACAGCCATGGAAATCTCGCAGGGAACCCTGACCGGGCTCTTCTCGAACTTCATCACGACCTTCGCGAACGCCTACCAGCAGACCCCGCTCTGGCTGGACAAGGTGGCGACCGTCGAGCCGTCGGGCTCGGCGCAGAACGTCTACGCGTGGATGCAGCGCGTCCCGGCGATGCGCGAGTGGATCGGCCCGCGCACCATCAACGCGCTGGCGGCCTACATCCAGACCGTCCCGAACAAGCTCTTCGAGGACACGATCGCGATCGACAAGATCACGATCGAAGACGACCAGTACGGGATGTACGCGCCGCACCTGCGGCTGCTCGGCGAGGCCGCCAAGAAGTGGCCGGACCAGACGATGGCGGCGTGCATCCAGGCCGCGCACTCGACCGTCTGCTACGACGGCCAGTACTTCTTCGACACCGACCACCCCGTGAACAAGTACGACGCGACGGTCCTCGCGCCGGACGGCACGGCGGTGCAGTCGAACTACCTCGCGAGTACCGCGCTCACGCCCGACAACTACGCCACGGCGCGCCAGAAGATGATGGCGTGGGTCGGCGAGGACGGGAAGCCGCTCGGCGTGATCCCGGACCTGCTCGTCGTGCCGCCGCAGCTGGAGTACACGGCGCGCAACCTCCTGCACGGCGACTTCATCGCGCCGCAGACCGTCGGCGGAAACACGCAGGTCGGCGCCAACACCAACGTCCTCAAGGGCTCGGCCGAGCTGCTCGTCATCCCCGAGCTCGCGGGCGACGCGAAGAGTTGGTACCTGCTCTGCACCAAGCGCGCGGTCAAGCCGTTCATCTGGCAGATGCGCAAGGCGCCGGTGCTGACGCCGCGCGTGAGCCCGACGGACCCCAACGTCTTCGACCTGCACCAGTACGTCTTCGGGCTCGAGGGCCGCGGCGCGGCCAGCACGAGCCTCTGGTTCCTCGCGCTGCAGGCCAAGGCGGCCTAGCGTGGCGAAGCCCACGAAGCCCGACGCGGCGGTGTCTCCCGCCGCCGCGTCGGTCGACCCGCCCGCGCGCGACACGATCGCCGTGCGCGTGCGGGTGCTCGGCAACGAGCCGCGCTGGCGCGGCGGCGTGCGCTGGCCCGTCGGCGCGGTCGCCGAGGCGACCGTCACGCTCGAACAACTCGCCGCGCTCGAGGCCGACGCGGGCCTCGAGGTCCGCTACGCGGGCCAGCGTCCCGCGGCGCCGCCGCCGCCCGCCCCCGCCCCCGCCGCGCCCGCGGACGCCCTGCGCGCCCGCGTCGCCGAGCTCGAGGCGCGGCTGCGCGACGTCCAGACCGCCGCCGCCGCCGAGGTCGCCGCCGCGCGCACCGAGGCGCGCCACCACGTCCTCGCGGCGCAGGCGAACGCCGCCGACCGCATCGCGGCGCTCGAGCGCGAGGTCGCACAGCTGCGCGGCAGCGCCCCGCGCACCGACTGGTTCCCCGCGCCGGCCGCCGCCGAGGCCGAATGACCGCCTACGCCACCGAGACCGAGTTCGAGTCGCTCGGCCTGCCCGCGTCGGCGCGCGCCCGCGCGGTCGAGAAGGGCATCGACGTGGCGCTCCACCTCGAGGCGCAGTCGCGCATCGCGGACTCGTTCTTCGGCGCCCGCGTCGCCGTGCCGCTCATGACCTGGGACGCGGCCGTGACGCGCGTCGTCTGCGACCTCGCGGCGTGGAGCGTGCTCACCGTCGTGGGGTTCAACCCCGAGGGCGCGGGCGACCGCGCCGTGCTCCAGCGCTACGAGGCCGCGATGGAGTGGCTGACCGCCCTGCGCGACCGCAGCGCCGCGCTGCCCCCCGCGCTCGCGGCCGTGGCCGCGCCCGTCGCCGTGGCGCTCTCCGACCCGCCGCGCGCGTGGTACCCCGCCGGGGCCGCGCGCTCGGTGCTGACGTAGCCGTGGCCGACGGCGGCTCCGGCATCGCGGGCGACTGGGCCCGGCTCGCGATGATGCGCCAGCGCCTCGGCGACGTCGCCAGCGGCGCCTTCCGTCGCGACCTGCTCGTCGACCTCGCGGAGGAAGCGGCGCGCCAGATCGGCGTGTCGTTCGACACCGCGACCGACCCGTACGGCGCGGCGTGGAAGGCGCGCCGCAAGCTCGGCGACGGCCACCCGCTGCTGCAGGACACCGGCCGCCTGCGCGCCTCGCTGCGGGTGCGCCCGAGCGCGTCCGGGCTGACCGTCACGAGCCGCCTCGACTACGCCGCCGCGCACCAGTACGGCGCGACGCTGCCCGAGCGCCACTACGCCAACGCCCACGGCCGCACCGGGCGCTTCAAGGCGCAGGGGCGCGCGCGCAACCCGTTCAGCGCCCGCGGCGCGCGCACCATCACGATCGGCACGATCGGCGCGACGCAGATTCCCGCGCGGCCGTTCCTGCCCGACGAGGCGCGCGGCCTCGGGCGCTGGGAGCCCGCGTTCGACCGCATCGCCGCGCACAAGCTCCGCGTGCACTTCGGACTCTGACCCGTGCCGAACCCGCCCCGCACCCCCGTCGCGACGCTCTTCGCGGGCGGCGGCCCGGCCCCCGTCGCGCTCGCGGACGCGCTCGGCGTCGCGGCGCTCGAGTACGGCTCGAAGCGCCTCGACGAGCACGCGGGCCTGCCGCGCTGCATCCTCGTGCCCGGCGCCGGCAGCTTCGAGGGCGCGCCGCAGCGCACGCCCGGCACGCAGCGCGCCGTCGCGACCGCGTGGAGCGGCTGGACCGCGCACCTCTGGGGCGCCGACCTCGACGCCGCGCGCGAGATGGAGCGCGCGCTCGTCGCGTGGCTCGTCGACAACTGGCCGAGCGCGCACCGCCTGCTCGGCGACGACGCGCCGCCCGACGCCGCGCTCCAGGACGGCGCCGCGCTCGTCGTGCGCATCGCGCTCAAGGAGACGCTCGTCGCCGCGCCGCGCACGACCGTCGTCGTGACGACCACCGCCATCGATTCCTCCACCGCCGCCGCGAGCGACGGTGCGCTCACCGCAGGAGAGACCTGACCCATGGCCCTCAACGAAGTCACGATGCAGGTGCAGGACGGAGGGCTCGGCGTGTCCGGACCGTCCGCCGCGCAGCTCCACGCCAAGGTCGGCTGCGCCGCCGCCGGCACGGTCAACGAGGTGCGCTCGTTCGGCGACCCCGCGACGGCGCGCACCGCGTACACCGCGGGCCCGCTCGCGCGCGCGCTCGGCCACGCGTTCGGCGCGACGACGGCCGGGCGGCGCGTCGCGCGCGCGCTCGGCATCCGCGCCGCGACCGGCACGGCGGGCTACTGCGGCCCGGTCCGCCCGGCGCGCGTGGCGAGCAGCACGGGCGTGGTGACCGTGGCCGGCGCCGCGTACGACCGCCACGTCGTGCGGCTCGAGATCGCCGCGAGCGGCGCGCGCGGCGCCGCGCGCTTCCGCTACTCGCTCGACGACGGCAACACGTGGAGCCCCGACGTGCTCGTGCCGTCCGGCGGCAGCTACGCGTTGAGCGGGACCAACGTCACGGTCACGTTCGGCACGGGCTCGTACGACGACGGCGACGTCTTCTACTTCCGCACGGTCGCGCCGGTGCCCAGCACGACGACCTTCGCGGCGGCGATCGCGGCGCTCTGGGCGACGGTGCAGCAGGTCTTCCTGGTGCACCTCGTCGGCCCGGTGCAGCCCGCGCTCTCGGCGGTCACCAGCACGGGCGCGACGCCGCCGACGATCACCGTGACCGGCACGCCCGCCGACTGGTGGGACGTCAGGGTCAAGGCCACGCTCGGCGGCGCGCGCGGGACGTGGCTGCTGCAGTACAGCCTCGACGGCGGGGCCAGCTACAACGGCACGGACGTGACGAGCGCGGCCACGTACGACATCCCCGAGACGGGGATCACGCTCAACATCGCCTCGGGCAACGCGACCGACGACAACGTGTGGACCTTCGACAGCGGCAACGCCGCGGGCGTCACCGCGGTCTACAACGCGCTGAAGACCGCGATGGAGAGCGGCCTCTCGGCCTACCGCTACGCCGGCGCCGTGATGGAGGCGCCGCGCGCGCCGGACGCGTCGCTCACGGCCGTCACCGACGTGCTCGCGGCCTCGCCGCTGCTCTCGATCGCGGGCGGCTTCGTGCTCGCGCGCAACGCCCTCGACAGCCGCGTCGAGCGGCAGTCCGCGGCGTGGCCGATCGTCGCGCGCCTCGCGGCGATCCCGCCGGGCGAGCAGCCGCTGCGCCGCGCCGCGGGCCCGCTCGCGCTGGTCGACGCGCTCGACCGCGACGAGCGCGTCACCCCGGCGCTCGACGCCGCGGGGCTGATGACGCTCCGGACGGTCATCGGCCGCACGGGCGCGTTCATCGAGAAGGCGCCGATGCGCGCCGCGCCGACGAGCGACGTGCGCTCGTGGGTCGAGCGCCGCGTGCTCGACGTCGCGCAGACCGTCGGGCGCGACGCGCTGCTCGACTTCCAGGGCGAGAGCGTCCGGGTCGCGAGCGACACGGGCTACATCGACGAGGGCGACGCGGTGCGCGTCGAGAAGGCCGTCGAGCGCCGCGTGCGCGCCGCCCTCGCCGGCCAGGTCTCCGACGTCGCGGTTAGCACGACGCGCGACAACAACATCCTCACGACGCAGACGCTGCTGGCCACGATCGCGGTCACGCCGCTCGGCTACGCGAACTCGATCACGGGCACCGTCGCCCTCGTCAACCCCACCACCGTCACCGTCTGAGGGAGTAGGCACCCATGGGCTCAGTCTCGTACCCCATCGGCGACTCGGAGCACGGCTTCGTCGGCGTCGAGCTCGACATGAACGGCTCGCTGCTGCCGGGCATCCTGCGCATCAGCTACGGCGACTCGCTCGACCACGGCGAGATCGCGGACTCGACCGGCCAGATCGCCGCGTACGTCCGCGGGCAGTACAAGGCGAAGGACGTCGAGCTCGAGGTCCGGCGCTCGCACTGGGACGCGTACGTGCGGCAGCAGCCCGCGACGTGGCGCCTGACCAGCTTCAACATCCTCGTGCGCCGGCGGACGCCCGGCCTCGACGACTACACCGACACGCTCGTCGGCTGCCGGCACAAGGACGTCGACGGCGACGGCGCCGTCGGCTCGGCCGACGGCCTCACGATCAAGCTCACGTTCGTCTGCCGCGGCGTCCTGTGGACGGGCAAGCTCCCGTTCCTGGGCTTCCGCGTCTGACGCGCGCGCCACCGCACCACGGAGAGGACCGAGGGACCATGGACGACACGCTCTTTCCGCCGCCGACCGACGAGCAGCTCGCAGCGCTGCGCAGCACGACCGGCGAACTCTTCCGGCTCTCGAGCCCGGTCGTCGACCACATCTACATCCGCCGCCCCTCGAAAGCGGCCTACAAGGCGTACCAGCGCGAGCGCAACGCGGACGATCCGGACACGCGCGGCAACGCCCACGAGAACCTGCTCCGGGGCCTCTGCGTCTACCCCGACAAGGCCACGCTCGTCGCCGCGATCGAGCGCTTCCCGGGCCTCCCCGACGACCTCATCGAGCCGATCCTGAAGCTCGCGGGGGTGAGCGCGAAGGCCAGCTACTCCAAAAGCTGAGGCGCTCTACAAGCAGGCGCGCCGGCATCCCGAGGTCGCCGCGGCGTGCCTGCTCGCCGTCCGCGACCGCGCCGGCGACGAAGCCGAAGACGTCGGCGCGATCCTCCTCGCCGAAGGCCTCGCGCAGCTCCGCGACGTCGTGCCGGCCCTCGTGAGCCTCGCCAAGATCCTCGTCCGCACCCGCCGCTGACGCACCCACCATGAGCCTCGACTTTCAACTTCGACTGGTGGACGGGATCACCCCCGGCGCGCGCAGCGCGGTGCGCAGCCTCGACGCGATGGACCGCAGGCTGCGGCTCGTCGACCGGGACCTCGACCAGTCGGCTCGGCGGCGCGCGCGCGAGAGCGCCGCCGAGCTGAGCCGCGGCCGGCGCACGGCCGCGCAGTACCGCAGCGAGGTCGCCGAGCGCCGGCGCGGGACCGACGAACTCATCCGGCTGGAGGAGCGCGTCACGCGCGCCCGCGAGCAGGCCGCGACGCGGCGCGAGCGCGCCGCCGCGCGGGAGTTCCGCGCGCGCGTCGCCCAGAACAACCGCGAGGCGCGCGCGACCTTCGCGCGCACGCAGGCGACGGGGCGCGAGGGCGGCGGCGCGATGCGCGGCGCGCTCGGCGCGCTCGGGGGCGGCGCCGCCGCGATCCTCACCGCCGTCGGCAGCTACGGCGACGACGTGCGCGAGCGCAACCGCGCCAACCAGCAGCTCGACTACCGCGTGATGCAGCTCGCCGCGGGCGACATCGGCGACGCGCGGGCCGCGGGCGACATCCGCGCCGCCGTCGCGCGCACCGCGACCGGCACGGGCCTGCAGGCCGAGGACGTGCTTGCGGGCCTCGCGACCGCGCAGGGCCGCTTCAGCGCGCTCGGCGACCAGGCGAGCCGCACGGACTATCTCACCAACGTGCTGCCCGAGCTCGCGCGCGTGGCGCTCGCGACGAGCAGCCCGCTCGAGGACGTCGTGGCGACCGCCGGCGAACTCCAGCGCCAACTCGGGATCAGCAACACCGCGCTCCCCAACACGCTGGCGCAGATGATCCAGATGGGCCGCAACGGGAGCGTGAGCTTCGCCGACATGGCGCGCCACCTCGGCGAGCTCGGCGGCATGTCCGCGCGCTTCCTCCGCACGACCGGCGCCGACGCGGCGCACGCCACGGCGCTGACCGGGACGCTCTTTCAGTTCGCCGGCCGCGCGGGCGGCAGCGGCGACGAGGCCGCAACGCGGGCGCGCGGGTTCCTCGCGAACTTCACGAGCGCGCAGGGCCAGGCGCGGCTCCGGGGCGTGCTCGGGACGAACGTGCTCGACGCGCGCGGGCAGCTGCGCACGGCGGCCGGGCAGTCGCAGGACGACGCGTTCATGCGGATGGTCGAGCAGGTCTACGGGCGCACCGGCGGCAACAGCGGGCGGTTCCTGACCGCGATCGCCGGCAACGACACCGAGAGCCGGGTCCTCGCCGACCAGCTCTTCCGCGACCTCGCGGCGCACGGCGGCCGGCTGCAGGACTTCCGCGGGCTCGCCACGGGCGCGGCCGGCGCGACGGCGGCGAACACGCAGGGCGCGGCGTCGGCCGCGATCCTGCAATCGACCGCCGCGCAGGACGCGCAGCGCGAGAACCGCGCGCGGTTCGAGAACACCGCGTTCCAGAGCGGCGCCGAGATGACGCGCCAGCAGCTCGCCGCGATCCGCGAGGTCAACCCGCTGCTGGCCACGTTCCTCGACAACGGCATGACCCGCGGCGTGATGGACCTCGCGAACCGCGGCTTCGCGGCGACGCAGCTGGGCCTGCCGTCGGGCGACGCGATGATGCGCGCCCGCACGCCCGCCGAGCTCTTCCGGATGCAGGCGCAGGGGCAGGCCGCGAGCGACGTCCAGAACCACCTCGGGTGGACCGCGATGTTCGCGTCCGAGGCCGGCATCCGCGAGCGCGTCAACGCGCGCGCCGAGGAGCTCTACCGCGCGCACGTCGCCGACTACGAGCGCACGACGGGGCGGCGCGCCGACCAGCCGCTCAACCTCGCCCCCGAGGCCCTCGCGGGCATCGAGCGCGCGGTGCAGACCGGCGTGACCAACGCCGTGCAGAACGGACCCGCGGCGCCCGGATCCTCGGGCGGCGGCGCGGCCGGCGGCTTCGCGCGGGGCGGCGAATGACGACCCCCTACTGGTTCGACGAGGCCAACGTCGCGGCCGAGCAGTCCCTCTGGGATCAAGTCGTGCTCGGCGACGTGTTGCTGCCGGGCCTCGCGCGCGTCGAGGTGACGAAGGGCGCGGCGCGCAAGGTCGACGTCCGTTCGGCAGCGGGCGCGAACGGCGCCCGGCTCGTCGAGAAGGGCGTCGAGCTCGTCGCCGCGACGATCGCGCTGCGGCTCTGGGAGCCCGAGCACTGGGCCGAGTGGGAGCGCCATTCGCTCGCGCTCACGCGGCGCGTGCGCGAGAGCCTGCGCCGCACCGCGATGCCGATCGCGCACCCCGTGCTCGCGGCGCTGAGCGTGACCTCCGTCTACGTGACCGAGGTCGGCGGCCTCAAGCAAGAGTCCGTCGGGATCTGGGGCGTCGAGCTCCACGTGATCGAGTACCGGCCGCCGACCGCGACCGCCACGCGCGCCGTGCTGCCGTGGGCGCCACCCGCCACGCCGCCCGCGACGACCGCCGCGACCGACCAGACGCCCGCGTGGCAGCGCGGCCTGCAGGCGTGGGCGAGTCGGCGCGACATGGGGCCGGACCGGTGAGCTTCGGCGACCTCCAGCTCGCGCAGGGCGCGGCCACGTACGACGTGCTCCGCGGCACGCTCACGCTCCGGCGCGCGGGCGTCTGGCGCGCGGAGCTCGAGCTCGCGACGACCGGCGTGCAGAAGGGCGCGGCGACGCTGCGCACGCGCGACGGCGCCGTCGCGTTCGTCGGGTACACGAAGCGCGGCGGCGACTTCCTCGAGCGCGCGCGCTGCGTCGTCTGGGGCGGCGCGGGCGGCATCGCCGCGGAGATCGCGGCGCGCTACCACGTCGGCCCGCGCCTCACGCCGCGGCTCGTGCTGCGGGACCTGCTCCGCGACGCCGGCGAGGCGCTCGACGAGACGGCGACGCAGCCCGAGCTCGACGCGGACCTCCCGGCGTGGGTGCGCAAGCGCGGCCCCGCGGCCGACGAACTCTGGCGCCTCTGCGACCGCTTCGGGTGGGTCGCGCGCGTGCTGCCGAACGGGAAGTGGTTCGTCGGCGCGGAGACGTGGCGCGAGGCCGCGGCGTTCGAGTACGACCTGCTCGACGACCACCCCGGCGAGTACAGCTACCTGCTCGGCCTCGACGCGTTCGCGCCCGAGCTGCTGCCGGGGCGCTACTTCGCCGGCCGCAAGGTCGCCGAGGTGGTCTACACGTTCGGCGACCGGGCCCTGCGCGCGGGCGTGCTGGGCTGGCGCGGCGAGGGCTTCGGCGACGCGACCGAGCAGTCGCGCGCGCTGATCCGCGCGACCGCGGGCGCCGGGCCCGACGGCGCGCTGTACCGCGCGCTCGTGGTGCAGCAGAACGCGGACGGCACGCTCAACGTGCTCCCGCAGCACGACCTGGCCGCCGAGGCGCGCACGCTGCCCCCGCTGACCAAGGTCCCGCTGCGCGGGATCGCGCCCGGCGTGACGGCGACCGTGCCGGCCGATGCCGTGGTGCTCGTCGGCTTCGAGGGCGGGCTCGCGGACCGACCGCACGCGCTGCTCTTCGACACCGGGGCGATGAACCTGTCGGGGCTGAAGCTCGGCGCGAACGCCACGAAGGGTGTCGCCCGAGGCGACGATGCGACGCTGAACGGCTCGCTCACCTTCGCGGTTGCCGGCGCGGCAATCACGATCACGTACACGCCACCCGGCGGAGCGCCGCAGGTCACCGTGATCACGCTCGTCGGCGCGACGGCGGGCCTGACCTCGGGCGGGACGGCAAGCCTGAGCGGCAAGATCGACAACGCCACCGTGAGCACGAAGACCCTGGCGGAGTAGCTACTGACACGCTCCCGCGCGGCACGCGCCCGGGCCGCCGTCGCAGGCGTGGCCGCACGCGCCGCAGTTCATCGCGTCGTTGTTGGTGTTGGCGCAGAAGTCTCCGCAGACGACGTAGCCCGCGCCCGTGGCCGCGCAGTCGATGCAACCGCCACGCAGGCACATCCGCGGTGCGGTGCACGACGCGCCGCACGCGCCGCAGTTCGAGGGGTCGTGAAGCAGATCAGCGCAGACTCCGTTGCAGACCCAGTTGTTCATGCACTGGACGTCCGGCGCGATGTCCGCAGTAGCATCGACGCTCGCCTCCGTCGGTTGCTGCGCGTCCATCGCCGCATCCGGCGCCGGGCTGGACGAGCACGCGGCGAGTAGCAAGGCGAACGCGAGCGCGGCCCTCACGCTCTCTCACCGGGGCGCGGCGCCAGGCCGAGGTTCTTGCTCTCGCACTTCCGGCAGACCTGCCCCTCGCGGAACGCCAGCCCGAGGAGGACCGGAAACGCGATGAGTCCCCAGAGCGGGGCAGCGCCCAGCGCGTCCAGCAGCGCGGCGACGCCGAACGGCACCGCGAGCGCGCAGAGCGCAAACACGTGCCGCCGCATCGGGTACTTCGGCCGGTCGATGTTCCCGCACCGCATGCAGCGGCGCCGGGGGTCCGCGTTATCTCCCATCGCCCGAGTGTCGAGCTCCCGCCCCGTTCTACGCAATCACCTCTGCGGGTGACCCCAAGCCATGACGATTGACGTTGACCTCGCGATGACCCTCGTGGATGGGGTCGCCGACCTGCCCGAGGACGACACCGTCCTCGCTGTCGGGCCGGCCGTCGCGGCGCAGGACGTCGCGCGCCGGTGGATCCTCACGCCCGGCGACCTCTGGGAGGACGAGAGCGCGGGGGCCGACCTGCTGGCCTTCCAGGGCGAAGGCGTGACGCCGCGCGCGAAGGCATCGCTCGAGGCCCGGCTGCTCGCCGAGGCGCTCGCGGTGCCGCGCGTCGCGGCCGCGACCGTGACGCTCGACCTCGACGCCGGGCGGCAGCTGCTCGGCGCGCGCGCCGAGCTGGACACCGACGATGGTCCCGTCGAGGCCATCGTCGCGCTGGACGCGACCTCGCTCGACACCGTGCTGGGGAGATAGATGGCCGACGCTGATCAGACCCTCGCCGAGCTCACCACCCCGAGCACGGCCGCGGACGCGCAGGCGTATCTCGTGGCGCAGCTCGCGACGCGCCGCTTGCCCGTTACGAACTGGAGCCCCGCGGGGCTGTACCGCTCGCTGGTGGCGAGCTGCGCGGCGTTCCTCGGCGATGTCGGCGCGCGCATCCCGCTGGTCGCGAAGAGCGGCTTCTTGCGGTGGGCCACGGGCGGCTGGCTCGATCTGCTCGCGGCGAGCGCGTACGGGATCGAGCGCGAGGCTGCCACGTTCGGTGTGGTGCACTGCCGGCTCACGAACGCGAGCGGCAGCCCCTACACGATCACGCCCGGGCAGCTCTGGATGACCCTCGCGACGCCTGACGGCCGGCGCTGGAACTGCACCAACACCACGAACCAGACGCTCTCGGCGAGCTCGACGCTCGACCTGGACTTCCGCGCGGAGTTCGCCGGATCCGGCTACAACCTCGCGTTCCCCGGGCCGCCGTCGCTCACGCTGCAGACACCGCTCTCCGGCGTCACGATCGCGGCGCTCGAGTGCGTCGACGACGCCCTCGTGGGCCTCGGCACGGTGATGGTCACCACCGGCGCGGACGCGGAGAGCGATGCGCAGCTCGCGGCGCGCTGCGCGGCCCGCTGGGGCTCGCTCGCGTGGGCCGGGCCCGCGGTGGCCTACGTGACGTGGGCGCTCGAGGCGTCCGACTCCGTGCGCCGCGTGTACGTCGACGACGCGAACCCGGACGGCCCCGGGACCGTGAGCATCTACCTCGCAGGCGACTCGGGCGCGGTGGGCTCGGGCGACGTGACCGCCGTCGACGACGTGCTGCAGGTGCGCTCGCCGCCGTGCGCAATCGTGACCACGCTCTCCGCGACGAACACCACGGTCGCGTTCGTGGCGCAGGCGCAGTGCCCGAGCGAGTCGCGCGCCGACGCGCGACTGTACGTCTACGACCAGCTGCAGGCGCTGCTGCGCGCGCTGCCGATCGGCGACGGCAGCGGCGCGGGGCGGCTGCGGTACAAGGCCGTCGAGAAGATCCTTCTCGACGCGCCCGGCGTCGTGGACCTCGACTCGCTCACGCTCAACGCGGGCACGTCCAGCCTCACTCCCACGAAGGGACACGTGCTCGTCGCCAGCCCGGCGCTCGACACCGCGCTCGCGTGGCTGACGTTCGTGGACCCGAGCTGAGATGGCCACCACCTACGAGCAGGACGCCGCCACGACGGGCCCCGTCTGGCTGCGCGGCCCCGTGGGCGTGCGCATCCGCGGCGCGTTCGGCGCGGCGTGCGACTGGGCGTTCGACACGCTGAAGCAGGCCGTGCTCGCGCGGTTCGTGTCGAAGGCGCCCGAGGACGCGCTGGGCTACCTCGGCGCGGAGCGCTCGATCGAGCGCTACCCGGGCGACACGCTGGCGACGTACCGCGCGCGCGTGCAGGCTGCGTGGACGCTCTGGCAGCTCGGGGGCACGGCCGCGGGCATCATCGCGGCGCTCGAGAGCATCGGCTTCACCAGTGTGCGGATCTACACCGCGAACGGGTCTGGCCCCGCGGGCGAGCTCACGTGGCCGCCCGACGGCGACGCGGCGAACTGGTCGCGCTTCTGGGTGCTGATCGACGTCTCGGG
>CAZMXB010000038.1:0-26093 GCA_964569855.1 uncultured Rhodoferax sp. | reverse complement strand
TGGCAAGGCCGCTACTGCTGCACCACGTGGGTCGACGCCGAGCTGGAGGCCCAAGCCGGATTTGCCTTCGTCCCTCTTCGGTCTTTGTTTGGCAGCATGGACGAGGCGCTACTGGGCCTGGCCAGCCGCGCGGCGCAACTGGCCGAGTGGGCGCGCACGCACCGTTACTGCGGCCACTGCGCCAACCCCATGCAACTGGCCAACGGCGAGCGGGCCTTCAAATGCCCGGCTTGCGGTTTGATTGCTTACCCCCGCATCTCGCCGGCGATGATGGTGCTGGTCAAAAAGGGCGACCAGATTCTGCTGGCCCGCCACGTCATTTCACCCACCGGACGTTTCAGCGCGTTGGCGGGCTTTTTGGAGGCTGGCGAATCGATTGAAGAGGCCATCCACCGCGAAGTGATGGAAGAGGTGGGCTTGCGGGTCAGCAACCTGAAGTACTTTGGCAGCCAGTCCTGGCCCTTCCCGCACTCATTGATGATTGCCTTCACCGCCGAGTACGTTGGTGGCGAGATCACGCCGGATACCAGCGAGATTGCCGAGGCCCGCTGGTTTGGTCCACAAGACACGCAGCCCGAAGCGCCACCCGGCGTGTCCATCTCCAACCTGCTTCTCAATGCCCATTGGCCCGTCGCCCGTGGCGCGCCGTTGGAGTGAACAGCCGTGCGTCCCATGATTGAGCGCACGGCCGACACATAGCCATAAATTGCTTCGAACGGAAAAGACTGCTTCAGATCCAAGCGCAAGACCGACATGGCGGGCTCGACGGTTGTTTTGGGCCATCTGCCGACATTGACCTGTGCCCGCTTACCGGAAGGCAATAGCCTTCGCCCAGAAAACCAAAGAGATGCGACGAAGCAAACCCGCATCGGGGCTGCTTGCAGTTGTAATGCTTGAACCCGCAGTGTGTACGGTTGTGCAATGGTCAGTTCGCACCCATGAGCTTCGCCCGCCTGCGCCGGGATGCCATTGACGGAAAGGAAGTACAGGGGGTTTGTTTCGAAGAACTCCTGAAGAGCCAGCTCACCCGCGTTGCTGAGATCGACAACCGAGAGATTTTCTATTGAGGACTTTGGAAGGTCCACCGCAGTTCCCATGTGCAGCCTGACGACAAAGTATTCGCCATCTTACTGGTTCAGCTTAGCGACGTTAGATCCGGAGCCAGCGGCGCCACCCTAGCCAAAGCTGAATCAGGCCCAGGTGATCCGGTAGTCCAACGAGTGCCCTATGCGCTCCGAGAAGCGTGCCACCGACTTGGCCGCCATACGTTCGCTGACACGCACCGGTATCAACGTGGTGAGCCATTCGCCTACTCCCTGGGGCTCACCCTCTGACGTGCGAGGGCCAGCGCTTGGCGTGTAGCCCACGACCGCCTCGCGTTTGCCAGCCAGCGCGAGCATGTCATTCAGATCGCGGAACAGAATGAACGAGGTGTCGTTCTGGTGCGAAGACCAGTTGGCTGCCGGGAGGAAGTCCACCAAATGGATGAGTTGGTAATTCAGCGCGATCCACAAGTCCTCGCCGCTCAGGGTGATTGGCGCGTTGTCGATCACCCGATGCAATGAGATCGACGCAATGGAATCGGCGCGATGGGCGTTTTCTCTCAACACACGGCGCAACGGGCCAGCGTAGAGCAGCCGCAACACGGAAGGAAAGGCCTCGACCTGCGTCCACTCCCACGGCGTCATCAGCGGGCGCAGCGCCGGAATTTTGTCGGCGGTCATCGCAAAGGTATTGGTGCCAGTTCCGAGGATGGAGTGCAGCAGCATCACCAATGGGGAGTGCTGGGGGTAGTGCTGCACGCTGTACTCGAAGCAGAAGTACAGGTGGTCGAGGAACGAGCCGTCGGCGTGCTCCACATTGAAATCACACTCGCTCACCAGGAAGTTCATCAGCTCCGTGCTGACCCCGGGCAACGGGTGTGCCGCACGGGCGGCTGCGTACTCGGTCTGCACGGCTTGGGCGGCGGCGGTGTCCCAGCGGGTTTCCTTACCCACGCGGGTGGCCATCACATAACGGGCGGCACTACCCTCCAGGGTCCTAAAGATGGTTCGGTCGAGGTCAAATTTCGGGATCGGCTTGATCTGGACCTTGCCGGTGTGTTCCAGGGCGGCGCCACGGGCGATGGCGGCCTTGCGCTGAAAACTGGGGTCGGGGCGTTCGGCGGCGGACTGCTTCATGGGAGCCTCGATAAAAATTAAGCCCCTACCGGAGCATTCGGACACGATGGGTCCCGCCTATTTTCTTCATTTTCTGTCCGCCTGCGAAGCTTGCTTCGGAGTGCAATGTCTGATTTGCGACATTTCGTTGATGAAGTCGCATGCCTGCTTTTGGTCGGCGGCCTAGTCTGGTTGGGGCCAGAAGCGACCGCAGGTTCGGGCCATTTGCGGGCATTGGCGGGTGACCGCTTTCGGGGAAGACAGCAACTCGACTTGCCCCGCATTTGTAGTCACGCTGGCCAGAGAAGCGGTCGCTTGATGAGCACGTCAAACCACTGTATCGTTTCACCCATGTGACTGCCGGACGGGCGTTCCCTTCGCAGCTGGTGAGTTCGACATCCCCCCAATAACTCGGGCAGTTTGCCAAGAAGCATTGAATACCAACGCCTGACGAGAGACCTGCGCGATAAATGCGCTACCGAGAATTCCCCGCACCCGATGAACTGTCCAGGCTTGTACGCTGTGTCTGGACTTTTGAGAGAGAGTTTGGGCAGCCGCACGACGAGCCCATAGTGCCAGATGGCTCGCCCGAGTTGATCTTCCATTTCGGCGTACCGTATTCCGAGGCTAACAGTGAGGGCAAATGGAGGCCTCAGCCACGCGCACTGCTTGCTGGCAACCTTACTGAGCCCCTCTTGCTACGCGCCAAGGGCCGGGTGGGGGTGTTGGGGTTACGCCTGTGGCCGCACGCCGTCGGCAGTTTTGTGGATGTGGACACGCGCGGGACCTTGAATGCCAGGATTGCACTCTCACCAGGCGCGGCTCGATTCGCCTCGGGTTGCGTAAAGCAGTTGTGCGCCGACAACTCCGAGGCGACCATCTGTGCGACCGCATGCCGTTTGGTTGAAGGGCTTGCAATCCCAGCGGCGGTATATGACGCAGAGATCGCCTGGGGAGTGCAGGAACTGTTTGCCGGCCAGGGCCAGGTTCACATGATCCAGTCCTTTCGGCGCTTCGCGGGCTGCTCACCGCGGGAATATATGGCGAAGGCAGGCGTCTTGTCGGCAATGCTGTTGGTGCCGCGGTGATGTGCGGAATCGCCTACCCGTGTCGTTTTTTTACAAGACCTTGAGATGGCAGCGCTTTACAGTGCAACCGTCTACCCTTCCATTCACGCCAACGGAGTACACCATGCTGATTCGCCAAACACAGCAATTCGCCCTAACTGCCGCCTTAGTGATGGGAGTGGGGGCCGCCTACGCGCAGGACATGTCTTCTCTGGCTTTCATGACCGGCTCATGGGTGGAAAACAAGGGGCAAAATGAAGTGCGGGAAACCTGGGTTGGCCCGTCAGTGGATGTCATGGTGGCCGTCAATCTAAGCACTTTCAGCACCAGCAAAGCCGAGTTCGAGTTTTTGCGCATTGCGCGAAATGAGGACAAGATCACCTACTTTGCCAGTCCAGGCGGTCGCAGCCCAGCCACACCATTTCCCCTCAAAGAACTCACAAACAACCGGGTGGTGTTTGAAGACATGTCCCGCGACTTCCCGCAGCGCATCATCTACCGACGCGATGGCGACAATCTTGTGGCACGCATTGAGGGCCAAATCGCTGGGCGAAACAAGGCCAAGGAATGGACCTTTCGGCGGGTGCAATGAGGTTGACCTTTGCGGCCGCACTGCTCGCCAGTCTTTGCGGCTGCGGCGGGGGTAGTGGTGCCGTTGGCAGCACCAGCACAACACCAACAACGCCACCCAGCATCGCGACGCCCACTAGTACAGGTTATTTTGCAAGCGGCGACGCTCAACTGCACTATCAACTTGATCTACCCGCAGCGGGAGGTGGCCCTTTCCCTGCAGTGGTCTTCGGTCACGGCTCGGGCCAAGTCACCAAGGCCGACGGAGCGGTTCACGTCCCCTTTTGGCTGGGCCAGGGTTTCGCGGTGCTGCGCTATGACAAACGTGGCGCCGGCCAGTCTACGGGCTCCTACCGCGGAGTGTCGATTGCCAACAGCGAAGCGCAGATTGCCGAACTCGCGGGCGACATGCTTGCAGGCGTGGCGTTTCTCAAGGCCCGGCCAGACATTTTCGCCGGGCGCATTGGCTTGACGGGCGTCAGCCAGGCGGGGTGGGTGATGGTGGCAGCAACCTCTCTCGGTTCCGATGTACGGTTTGTGGTGGCCCTGGTGGGTTCAGCGATGCCGGTCGGCACCAATATCGCTTGGGAGAATCTGCGCACCCAACCCATCGATGCAGCTTACGCCGAGTTGTCCCAGTACAGCGGCTCCCAAGGCTGGGATCCGCTGCCAGCCCTGCGTTCAAGCCGTGCCCCGGTGTTATACCTGCTGGGCGCAGAAGATCGGTTGGTGCCAACACGGCTTTGTGTGCCCGTCATCGACCAACTTCGGCAGCAGCGGTCGCAAGTGTCCGCGCACGTCTACGCCGGATTTGGGCACGAACTGGGAGCATCTTCCTCACCCTGGCCAGATATTGCAAACTGGCTAGGAGCGGAGGGTTTGCGTTGAGTGCAGTTCATTCGGTGAGGCCGGTGGCTGACCAGTGAATGTCACGCGTAAATGAGGGGATTGCGCCTGGGAGCGACAACTGGTTCGGGCCAAAAAGCCAGCGTTCGCAAACGACCGGTATCCAAAGTAGACTCTAGTTTAATCCCGAGCTGCGCTTCAATGGCGAGTACATGTCACTTGGCGCCTCGAGGCAAACTGGAGTCGTCATGAGCATTCGAAAGTATGTAGTTTTCCTCGCATTTACCGCCCTTTCTGGAACAAACACCATGGCAGCATCTCCCTGTGAGGCATCGGAACACCGCGCGTTCGACTTCTGGCTGGGTGAATGGCAAGTCCGTACGCCAGATGGCAAGCTGGCCGGAGTCAATCGCATCACAAGCGAATACAACGGCTGCGTCCTTCATGAGCGATATGACACAGGCCGTGGCTACAGCGGCGAAAGCCTGAATGCATACGATGTAGGGCGAAAGATCTGGCACCAAACCTGGGTCGATACATCAGGCACCTTGCTATTGCTCGAAGGTGGCATGCGCAATGGCAGTATGGTTCTCGAAGGACAAACTACTGGAGTCGATGCAAAGGCCAACCGGCACCGCATCACGTGGACGCCCCATTCGAATGGAAGCGTGAGACAGCTGTGGGAGTCCACCGACGTGAAGGGACAATGGGCGGTTGCGTTCGACGGCTTGTACACGCGCAAGTAGATCGGGCATGCAAATGCGAAGATGCAAGGTCAAGATCCTGTACTCTGCCTCCGCGTGCCAGCTTTGATGCCAGGAAAACGGGAACTCCGCAGGAGCCAAAGACATGTTCGCTGTTGTTGCCAAAATATAGTAATAAAGAGCGCGCTCGTACATCGCCGCAATCCGAATCGCAATCGTTGGGGAGCTACGCAGGCACTGTTTGTATGAAAAAGCACCTAGCAGCTTGGGACAAGCGGACCGACGCGTGCTGGTATACCTTCCGGCTTGGCGATGATTTTTATGGGTACGCGAAAGACGACCGTGACGCGCGGGTCTCCAAAGTAAGGTCCTTCGCAAAAGCGCCGTAAACGTGCGGATAGTGAAAGCCTGTAAAAAAAATCGATTCAGTTTCCCCACTGAACTACACCGAATTCATGGCCGGTCACGCGGATGCCATGCGCAGCATCACTTTGCCGGTCCGTCCTGGTCGTGACGCTGCCCGAACAGCATCAGCCACTTGGTCCAGTGCATAGACCTCGGCCACTTCCGTCGCAAATACGCCCTGCACGGTAAGCTTTTTGACAGCACGCATGACGCTCAATAGCTTCAATGGCGATTGCTGCACCATCCAGTTCGGTAGCAGAAAGCCAGAAACACGGGCTACCGGCATCATAAGGTCTCGCACTGTCAACTGCATCGGGCTGTTGGCCAGCGTGCCATAGAGCGCCATGTGGCCATCAAGCCCTAGGCAGCGTAGCACCTCAGCCGCCAACTCACCGCCAACGCAATCTATGGCGTAGCCAACGCCCTTGCCTTGAGTGATGCGAAATACCTCGGCCTGCAACTTCTGAGTCGAAGTCTCGACCACGGCATCGGCCCCCAATTGGAGCAACTCCTGCGTGTTGGCACTGCCTCGCACGACACATAGTGTTTTGAAACCATACAGCTTGCCAAGACGAACCACACTCTTGCCCAAAGCTGAACCGGCGGCCGTCACCAAAAGCCAGCCTCCGCGTGGCACCCGAAGGACTTCGCGTGTCAGCACATAGGCAGTGATGGGGTTCACAAAATACATTGCGCCTTGCTCGTTGGAAATGGCGTCAGGCAGGGCCACTGCCCTTTTGGCATCAACCACCGTGTATTCCTGCCAAGTGCCATTAGGCGGGCCACTTGCGAGAGCAATGCGCTTGCCTAGCAAACGACGCGCAAGAAAGCCGGATCCCGCGTCTTCTACGATGCCAACGCCCTCGCCTCCCAAGGCGTGGGGGGGCATGGGGCATGCGTTGCTTAAGGTTGGGTCGTAAAAAACAGTCTGCGACGGATCGTGCTTTCCATAGTTCCAAACCACCCGCTCAAGTGCGTGGCGGTAGGTGCCGTGCAGGCAGTTCAGATCGGACGGGTTTACCGGGCTCATTAGCATGCGCACAAACACCTGGCCAGCAACTGGTGCGGGTTTTGCCACATCCACCACCTGGATATCGTCGGGGTTCTCGGTAAATGCATGGATGCGTGCAGATTTCATGTCGTCGCTCGTTTGGCGTTCAGGGCTACGCATTCTGCCGTACCGATACCGATGGGGCAATGCGCCTTTTATTGATGTCCAAGACCGCCATCGGCGGTGAGTTGCCAGAAGGCTTTCGTTCACTCAAAGGAACTCCAGAAAGCTGTCATTCGCCGGTACCCGCTAGCGCCCCTTACGGAGAGATTTGCATAAGGGGCATAACCCGACGTCCACCAGTGACCGGTTCCGGGTAAGCCAGCTTCAAAATTTCCGGGACCGTTCAGCCGTCGTTCGTGGCGGTCGCCTATGTGCCTTGGATTCAACCGGTCAGTCACTGCAGGCGCCAGAACCTCCAAATTGAAACATTCAACGGATCTTGGGAAACTCTTTGACTTGGACAATTCGAACCTTTGTTGACTTAATGCCAAGCCGTCCCATCCATTAATATCTCAATATATGGTTCAGCCGTATATGCCTGAATTTGGCAAAACTGTTGTCCTGCAGACAGGAGCGCACCTATCATGTTGACCCTGCATCAGTTCGCCGCCTCGCACTTCAACGAAAAAGTGCGATGGGCGCTGGACTACAAAGGCCTGCCCCATCAACGCGAGACCTACCTGCCGGGGCCGCATTTCCCGGTGATCAAGAAACTCTCCGGCGGACCGAGCACGACACCGTTGCTTCAGCATGACGGTGGCACCATTTCTGGCTCGGCGGCCATCATCGACTGGCTGGAGCATCAGTATCCCGAACCAGCCCTGTTGCCATCTGACACTGCGTTACGTGGCAAGGCCTTGGCGCTGCAGACGCGCTTCGACGCCACGGTCGGACCGGCCACGCGGACATTGCTGTTTGAAGTCCTGCTCAACGAGCCCGACTACCTGTGCGACACCTTCAGCGCGTCCAAGCCGTGGCTCAAGCGCCTGGCATTTCGTGCCACCTTCCCGGCGGCCAAGGGCTTTATCCGCAAAGGCAACGGCGTCTTTCCCGACAACATCGCCAGGTCCAGAATCATCACGCAAGCTGCACTCGATGAGGTGGCTGCTGGTGTGGAGCGCACAGGCTATCTGGTCGGCAACTGCTTCAGCGTTGCCGACCTGTGCGCCGCCAGTTTGCTGGCACCCCTGACGAACATCAGGCACCCGGACATGCAGCGCATCGAACCCAAGCCCGACGCAGTGCGGGAGTTTCTTGCGCAATGGGCGGACCATGCGGCGATCGCCTGGGTTCATCAGTTGTACGCCGGACACCGGCCGATCAAATCATGAGTATCACCACGTGCACTACGGCCGCCCCCGAACCGATCCCCGAGTGTCGGGGGCGAATCATCACGCTGTCGCTCCTTGCAGGGTTCACTGCCAACATCGCTGGCGCGCTGTTCGCAATCAATGCCACACTCTTGCCGTCGAGCGCGGAGATTGGATCGGCCCTGAAGACGTATTGGATGTGGCCTGCGCTTATTCCCTTTGGAATCGCAGCATGCCTTTATGTTCTGTAGGTGGCGCCGCTGTTTCGCGAATCGGCAACGATCGATACCGATCGACGAAAAATTCTCAGCTTCCCACTCTATTTTGTGGCGAGCACGATGGTGGGTTGGGTATCGAGCTTCATCACCTACGTCGTCGTATCGAAGATGGTGGTTCCACAGGCACCCTTGACAGACATTTTGCTGGGCAACATGGGCATATTGGGCTTTTCCTTTGTCTCGATGGCGATCGGTTACTACCTGTTCGAGTATCTAAATCGAACCTATTGGATTCCGAGACTGTTTTACAACTGGTTGGAAAAGTAGGTCATGCAAGCTGATCGTCATTCAACGGAGAAATGATGGACAAAATTGACCTCAAACTCGACATGAAGCTCTTGTACCAGGCCAGTGCCAAGGCGGTGGTGCAGGTGGATGTGCCTACGTTGAATTTTCTGATGATCGACGGTGTGGGTGACCCCAATACGTCGTCGGCGTATTCGCAAGCCGTGGAAGCCCTGTGTGCCGTGTCTTATGCCACCAAGTTTCTGGTTAAAAAAGGGCCGCAAGCTCTGGACTATGCGGTGATGCCGCTTGAAGGGCTTTGGTGGGCCGAAGACATGGAGGCATTCAAGAGCGGCGACAAATCACAGTGGCAGTGGACCATGATGATTTTGCAGCCAGGCTTCGTCAGCCCTGACACCATTCATCGCGCGATGGCCGAGACTCAGAAAAAGAAAAATCTTCCGGCCATAGACATGCTGCGCCTGGAAGAATTTCATGAAGGCCCTTGCGCCCAGTTGTTGCACGTGGGTCCATTTTCCGAGGAGGGGCCGAGCATTCAGCGCTTGCATGACTTCATCGAAGCACGCTCCGGGCGCACCGGCAAGCACCACGAAATTTACTTGAGCGACATTCGCAAAGCTGCACCAGACAAATGGAAAACTATCATTCGGCAACCCATGCTCAGTTGCGAGCGCACTTTGACAAAGGAAACACTATGACCACCCCACGCGTTGCCAGTTTGCTGGAAGACATTCGGCGGCTCAGTGAAGATCGTTTTGCGCTGGTGCAAGCGCTGCGCCAATTGGTGCTGGGCTTGGACCCCGGCGTTTGCGAGGAGGTCAAATACGGCGGCTTGTTGTTTTCGGCAGGCAAGCCTTTTTGCGGGGTCTTTGCTTACGCCAAACATGTGTCGCTGGAGTTCGGCGACGGTGCAGCCCTGCCCGATGAACACGGTTTCCTTGAAGGCGAGGGCAAACTGCGTCGCCACATCAAGCTTTATGCCATTGCTGACGTTGATCAAAAGCACGTGCAGCATTACCTGGCCCTGGCACTGAGCGCCCGTAACGGCAAGGCTGGGTGAGGTTGAACCCATTCAGCCCATCATGCCAAACCTCCCCACTTTTCCTCTGGTCGAGGAGATATTGCAATTGCACGCACAGGCACTGGGGCCAGACCTGAATGCCTACCGCAACCACGTCACCCGCGTGCTGCACTTCTTCTTTGCGATTGCTCCGCAGTTGCAAAGGTCGGCGCAGCCGATTCTCATCGCCGGAGCTTTTCATGACCTGGGCATCTGGACTGCCCACACGTTTGACTATATCGACCCCTCCTCACAGTTGGCGCACGATTACCTGACGGCGCAGGGTCTTGAGCCGCTTTGGCCCGAGGTTGATCTGATCATCCAGAAGCATCACAAACTGCGGTTCTATAGCGGGCCGTTTGAAGCATCTGTGGAGACCTTTCGGCGTGCCGATCTGGTGGACCTGTCGCTGGGTTTGATTCGCGCTGGTCTCAAGCCGGAGTTCATTCGGGCAGTAAGGGGGCAGTTCCCAAATGCCCACTTTCATGCACGGCTTGTGGCCTTCACGGGCCAGCAGTTTCTGCGCACACCGTGGAATCCCTTGCCGATGATGCGGTGGTAAGCGCACTCATGTGGCGCCTTGACCACCTGCCAACGGACACGCCAGCGTAATTCCTGTCGCCAGTTGCTCCCGCAGTTGCCGCAATGCTTCGATACGGGTATCAATATCCTTCAGCTTTTCGCTGAGTACCATGGCGATGGCCGGACCGGGATCGGCTGCGTCCCAAATGCTGGGTAGCTTGAGCCCGATTTCAGCCAGAGTAAATCCGAGCTGCTGTGCTTACTTGATGTAGTTGACCAGCATGAGCACTTCTTCGGGGTGGTCCCGATATCCGTTTTCCAGCCGGCGCGCCCGCATGAGCCCCTGCTGCTCGTAGAAACGCAGTGTGTCGCGACTAATGCCCGCCGCCGTTGCAAGTTCGCCAATCAACATGGACTTTTCTCAAAAGTTGCTTGACCTTGGAGCTTACTCCAGGGTTGAAACTGGCGGCTTCAAGCAACTTTTTTGAAATTTCCCATGAAGCAACTTCGCTATTTATCCATCGTCCGGGCCAGCGCCTGGTATGACCTGCTCGTGACCTGGCCCTTTGCAGTTCCGTGGACTTTTGTCTGGGTGTACGCAAGCATGGCTGCATTGGCACAGGCTTGGGGCTTGCCAGGCACAGTGCACCCATTGGATGCGACCCACATCATGTTTGCCAATCTGCTGGGGTCGGTTGTTGTTGTCTGGTCTTTGGCGCGCGTACTGTCGCCGAGCGTTCGGTTAGGACGTTTGGACGGATTAGCCAGGTTCTTGTTTGCCGCCTGGCAAGTCAATGCATTTCTGTCGGGTGCCAGCGCCATTGTGCTGGGATTCACAATCTTTGAACTGGTCTTCGGCGTTCTTCAGTTCTTGCCTGTTGGGGACGAAGCGACGACTCAAAAGGGCTGATGCCAGGTCAGTATTGGCCCATGGATGCCGGTTTGTTACATAAAGAGCAAACTCAGTTTTGGTCGGTTCGTCAATCCTGTTTCAAGCGTTTGAATATCGGAGATCTGCTTCGTCAGAAGACTCACGGACCGGTCTTGGCCAGCGGCCGTCACTTGGACTACTGAAATTGGAGCCACATTGTTGCCTTTAGACCTGCAACGGCGACCGGCCGGTTTGGAGGAGGCAGATGGTGAAGTTCACCGTCAGCAATGCGTCTTTTGCGGGCACAGGGTTGCACAAAGCGATTGAATTTTTTTGCTGCGAAGGAACCCGTTCAACGCTGCTGAGACAACACCTGCGCCAACCCCTTGTCGATTTGGATTATGTGCCGGGGTAACCAGATGAGGATGAAGTCCTGCAGTTCCTTTAAATCGAGATACACGTTTGAATACAACCTCCGCCGGAACTCGATGATTGTTTTCATCATGGTGGCATGTGCCGCCATGTGCACGTTGATAAAGGGGTAGTCAGAGTCCTTCATGGCTTTGTTCTCGCGCAAGAAGTGATCGTTGGAGTAAAGAGCGAGCTTGTCCAGCGCGTTGCGAAGGTCGGCTTGTGCCAAACCTGGTTGCGACGCAGCCAGAACTTCATTTGCCAGCACAATCCAGACCTTGTGGTCTTCGTCCATTCCCTTGAACCCGGTCAGGAAGTCGTCGGTCCAGACAATGGAATCACCCGCCGAGCCAGGCTTGGGATTGCGGATAGTTTCCAGCAGGGCACCTGGCACCGTTTTTGACCAACGAACCTCATCCTCGGCCTGCAGACTCTGGAACGCAGCCCAAGCTGACTCGGAGTCGTCCTCTGAAGCATGCAATGCTGGTTTCGCCATCAATGGCAAGTAGTCTTCGAAGGAGCCGAACTTCGCCGCACTGCCAGAACGAGCAGCCGGGGCCACTTTCGATGCTTTATTGTGTGCTGGATTGGTCATGCAATACCCGTGGTGTCAGATCACCATTGTCCACCCACAATTACACAACAGTTGGGCGCCTCTCAGTTGTCGCTTTTGGAAAGTCGACACGCGGGCACCTTCCTTCTCAAAACGGCCGTTTGAATTGAGTCACCCCAATCGGCTCTCGCTCCAACCAACGTTGTCGAGATGGTGTGAACGAATCCTTAGTGCCGGAGCAGCGCCCAAATGCGCTCTACTCCACTGCTGACCAGATCCACCTGCGGTGAGTTCAGGGCCAACCGGTTGCCCGCCCGGGCTTCATCTAGGGCGTCGTGCCACTTTGCTCTTTCATTGTCTAGCAACACATCGGCCACCGCCAACAGGTCGGCGTGTGGCGCAGGGGTCGTGGACTGCGTCAGGCGGTTCATGGCCGCGTCAACCGCCTGTGGATCGAGGATGGTAATGGGGCTGTGGCACTGTTCACACATCGTCTGCGTGCGTATATCAACGGGTGCTCCACAGCCAGAGCATCGAATGATCTGGACCTTATTGGCCAAGGCCTCGATCTCGGCGGGCGAAAGCTGACGCACAAAGCCTTTCTCAACCGTCAAGGCGGAGAACGTGGTGAAGCGTCCGTGGTGTTCTGTGCAACTGTGGTAACTAAAGCAGCCATAGCGGCTGATATCAAAGCGTTGAACCAAGAGCTGACCGCAGCGCGGACAGGACATTTCCGAGTTGCGGGGCGAGCGCGCATCGTCGCGGTGTTCATAAATTTGGCGGAACAGTTCCAGCACGCCCGAGGACGCGATCTGCTGACTCTCAAACCGATCAAACCAAAGACCTTGGCACGTAAAGCAAACGTCAAGTGTCAAAGCGCCAATGACCTTGTGCTCGCAACTATGTTGCTGCATCGCAGAGCCAAAGCCTGGGCTGCTTATGGGTGAATCAGAGGGCAAGGTCACATGGGGAGATATCGTCCCCGGGTCAGAATCCTGCCTACCCGAACTGCCCTATTTTTTGTTCCAATTCGCGAGCATGCGATCGGCCGAGGCTTGCCACTCTGCTTCCTCTTCTTCAGTCATGGGCCCGAGCTTAGCTCCTGTCAGCAGGTCTCGGTAGTCAATCTTGGCGCACTTCACGAAGTACGGTAGTCGAGTCATCCTCCCGTTACTCACGTCCAAGATGGCTAGCTTGACGCGATCAACTTCCCGCTCGTAGTTCTCGATTCCGTATTCGTCCACGAGAGCGAGAGCCTGTGCCGCTTTATCCTCACCGAAAAGTTCAACGGCTTTCGTCACTACATCATCACGTGTGGCTGTCATCTGCCGCCAAACATAATGTTTACAGCAAACCCCGCGGGATTTTCTGGGCGTTGCAGTTTAGGTAGAACATGAAACCTTCTTGAATATGGCTTGTAAATTGGCCTTCAGTGATTCATTTTGGGCTTTTATACAGGTATAAAAATTCCGACAAACATCGCTGCCCAATTTGCCCCGATTCTAGGAGGTAAGGCGGTTTCCCCCGAACTGGACCTCAAACTTCACCAACAGCTTCCGCTCCAATCGAGTCGCCAGGCGCGTGTGTCGAATTGTGTCGTTACAGATGACCGCTGTGGCAAGGCCGGCCCGTGAGTACCCGGTTTTTGCGACGATGGAAAACGGCAATGGGCACGTAGACCACCACCACGAAGGGCGGCTAAGCGGTATCGGAAATCATGAAACTGGCCTGCCCGGAACCGGTCACTGGCGGCGGTCGGCTAATGTCCAAAAACCGACCGACACCGATCCAAACGCAAACCTGTACCGCACACCAATAGACCCACCCCGGTGGTGGATCGGGTATCCGTTCATCCGCCTCAACTCGCAGTTGCCACAGAACAGGCGCACAAACCACAGTTTCAACAAAGGCCTGTTCGCACACCAGAAGCAGCCGTCTGCGACTAACGGCCAGGGAACGGATGCCCGGTCCGCCAGCCCCGTACTGAGAGTCTGGCGGCTGGATTGCTACTGAATTAGTAGCGGGTTGTGCACATTCCACGAGGGCTGGGGGCCTAGATTGCTCATAGGATCTCTTGCGGTAGGTCTGGTCTGCTCGGCATACGTGGCAGGGCGTCTGGATCAGGGCAACCGGTGGATACGTTGCCCCAGCATTTCCGGTGCGATCAGGGTCACCCCATTTTCCGTGACGTGAAAACCGCGCGCCCGGTCGTGCGCTGCGTCCAGGCCAACGCTAAACCCATCCGGCAACACGCAGTGTTTGTCAACAATGGTGCGTTGCAATTGCACGTTTTTACCGATGATCACGTCAGGCAGCACAACGGAGTCTTCAATTCGGCTGCCCTCGCCTACCTTGACCTTGGAAAACAGGATGGAATGGCGTACGCTGGCACCGCTGACGATACAACCACTGGACACCAGCGAGTTGTGCGCCTCGCCTTTGCGCCAGCTTTCATCGAACACAAATTTTGCCGGGGCGAGCTGGCGTTGCAGACTCAAAATCGGCCAGTCGTCATCGTACAAATTGAGCTCGGGCACGACCGAAGTGAGGTCCATGTTGGCCTCCCAATAGGCATCCACCGTGCCGACATCGCGCCAGTACGGCGTGGTAACCACCATATTGACGCAGCTGTCTTTGAAACTGTGGGCAAACACGCGGTGGCGCTCCAGTAACGAAGGAATGATGTCCCTGCCAAAGTCGTGGCTCGACGTCGGGTCCGCCGCGTCGCGCACCAGTTCTGTCACCAGCAGGTCTGCATCAAACACGTAGATGCCCATGCTGGCCAGCGAATGGGTTGGACGATCGGGCAGCACCACCGGTTGTGCAGGCTTTTCCGCAAAGGCCACGATGCGATGGTTTGCGTCAACCGACATCACGCCAAATTCACCGGCTTGCGCGACGGGTACCTCCAGACACGCAACGGTCATCGCCGCACCCCGCGCCACATGTTCCGCCAGCATGATCGAGTAGTCCATCTTGTAGATGTGGTCACCGCCCAGTACGAGCACCAGATCTGGTTGGGCCTCGTCAATGATGCGCAGGTTCTGGTACACCGCATTGGCCGTCCCGCTATACCAGGACTCGCCATGCTGTTGCTGCGCCGGTACCACATCGACATACTCGCCCAGACTGGCAGCCAGAAAACTCCATCCGTGTTCAATGTGGCGTATCAGGCTTTGCGCCTTGTATTGCGTCAGCACCGCAATATGGCGCACGCCGGAATTCACGCAGTTGCTCAGCGCAAAGTCGATGATGTTCAGGTTGCCGGCAAAGGGCACGGCGGGTTTGGCCCGCCAATCGGTCAGCTGGTGCAGTCGGCTACCCCGCCCGCCCGCCAGTACCAGTGCATAGGTTCTTTCAGTCAGATGGTTCCTGGGGTCGTAGGCCATGGTGCGGTTCCTGTCAATGAAGGAGTTCTTGATCGATTGAACCTGCGAATCGGCATGCCGCTATTGACCAGGATCAAGGCGGCTTCGTTCACGCGGCTGCGTTCATGCGCCAACAGCTGCGGCATCAAACATTGATTTTGGTCAAGTCCTGCACCTAATGGATGCCTACTATTTATGGTGACTTCCGATTGTCCGCAACTACACCCCCCACACCATGACCACACCTTCAAAATTCGTCTACGTTTTTGGCAACAGCCGCACCGAAGGTGCCGCCGCCATGAAGAACCTGCTCGGTGGCAAGGGCGCCAATCTGGCCGAGATGTGCCGCCTTGGCATTACCGTGCCGTCGGGTTTCACCATCAGCACCGAGGCCTGCACCGCGTTCACCGAGCAGGGTCGGGAGGCCGTGCTTGCGTTGATCCAGAAAGAAGTGCTGGACGGCGTCACATTTCTGGAATCCGAAATGGGCAAGAAATTCGGCGACGCCAGTGACCCGCTGCTGCTGTCGGTGCGCTCCGGTGCCCGCCCCTCCATGCCCGGCATGATGGACACGATTCTGAATCTCGGCCTGAACGACGAAGCGGTAGAAGGATTGGCACGCAAGTCCAACAACGAACGGTTTGCCTGGGACTCGTACCGGCGCTTTGTGCAGATGTACGGCGACGTGGTGATGGGCCTCAAGCCGGTGTCCAAGGAAGACCATGACCCGTTTGAAGTCATCATCGACATGGTCAAGGACCAGAAGGGCGTGAAGCTCGACACTGAGCTGAACGCCGAAGACCTCAAGGAACTGGTGCAGCGCTTCAAGTCGCTGATCCGCGCGCGCATCGGCCGCGACTTTCCCACCGACCCGTGGGAACAACTCTGGGGCGCCGTCTGGGCTGTGTTTGAGAGCTGGAACAACGAGCGCGCCTGCGTCTACCGTGAGTTGAATGACATCCCCGCCTCCTGGGGCACGGCGGTCAACGTGCAGGCGATGGTGTTTGGCAACCTGGGCGACAACAGCGCAACCGGCGTAGCCTTCTCACGCGACGCAGGCACTGGTGAAGACCTGTTCAACGGCGAGTTCCTGGTCAACGCGCAGGGTGAAGACGTGGTGGCCGGCATTCGCACGCCGCGGCCGGTGTCGCTGGGGGGCTCGGGGCGCTGGGCCGAACTGGCCCTGGTCAGTGAAGCGGAGCGCAAGGCCCACTACCCGTCGCTGGAAGAACTGATGCCAGCCATTTACCAGGAGTTGCTGCATGCCGAGACCACGCTGGAGAACCATTTCAGCGACATGCAGGACATGGAGTTCACCATCCAGGAAGGCAAGCTGTGGATGCTGCAAACCCGCAACGGCAAGCGCACCGGTGCGGCCATGGTGCGCATTGCCATGGAGATGCTCAAGCAGGGCATGATCGACGAAAAAACCGCGCTGCAGCGCGTGGCACCGGACCGGCTCAACGAATTGCTGCACCCCATTTTCGACCCGAGAGCACTCACCGCCGCCAGTGCGATTGCGCGCGGCCTGCCGGCCTCGCCCGGTGCTGCCACGGGCCAGATTGTGTTCTTCGCCGATGAGGCAGAGACCTGGTTCAAGGCCGGTAAGGATGTCATTCTGGTACGCCAGGAAACTTCGCCCGAAGACCTGCGCGGCATGAGTGTGGCCAAGGGCATTCTCACCGCGCGCGGCGGTATGACCTCGCACGCCGCCGTGGTGGCACGCGGCATGGGCAAGTGCTGCGTATCGGGCGCGGGAGCCGTGCACGTGGACCTGAAGGCCCGCACCATGACCGTGGGCGAGGTGGTTTACAACGAGGGCGACTGGATCTCGCTGAACGGCTCCACTGGCGAAGTCTATGTGGGCAAGATTGATACCAAGGATGCCGAACTGAGTGGCGACTTTGGCGCACTGATGGCTCTCACCGACAAGTACAAACGTCTGGAAATTCGTGCCAACGCCGACAGCCCGCTCGATGCCAAAGTGGCGCACAACTTTGGCGCCACCGGCATCGGCTTGTGCCGTACCGAGCACATGTTCTTTGAGGGCGAACGCATTCTGGCCGTGCGGGAAATGATTCTGGCCGACCACGAAGCCGGGCGGCGCAGGGCGCTGGCCAAACTGCTGCCCATGCAGCGGGGCGACTTCGAGGGGCTGTTCCGCGTGATGCACGACCTGCCCGTAACGATCCGCCTGCTGGACCCGCCCTTGCACGAGTTCCTGCCGCATGACGATGCCAACCAGCGCGTGATGGCAGCCGAGATGAAGGTGCCGCTCGGCAAGATCAAGATGCGGGTCGAAGAACTCCATGAGTTCAACCCCATGATGGGCCACCGCGGTTGCCGCCTGGGCATCAGCTACCCCGAGATCACCGAGATGCAGACCCGCGCCGTGATTGAGGCGGCGCTGAACGTGCGCGCCCTGGGCATCCACGTCAAGGCCGAAATCATGGTGCCACTGGTGGGCTCGGTGCGCGAGTTCAACGCCCAGGCCGAGGTGATTCGCCGCACCGCTGCGGCGGTGTTTGCCGAGCGTGGCGAGACGCTGGACTACCTGCTGGGCACCATGATCGAGACACCACGCGGCGCGCTGATTGCCGACAGCATAGCCAAACAAGCCGAGTTCTTCTCGTTTGGCACCAATGACCTGACGCAGATGACGCTGGGCTTCTCGCGCGATGATGCCGGCAAGTTCCTGCCCGACTACCTCAAACGCGGCATCTACGAGCACGACCCGTTCCGCTCCATCGACCAAAAGGGCGTGGGCTTGCTGGTGCAGATGGCGGTGGAAAAAGGCCGCAGCGTGCGCCCCGACATCGAAGTCGGTGTGTGCGGCGAGCATGGCGGCGACCCGGCCTCGGTAGCGTTCTTCCACCGCGCCGGGCTGGACTATGTGAGCTGCTCGCCCTACCGCGTGCCAATCGCACGGCTGGCGGCAGCCCAGGCGGCAATTCAACCTTGATTTCGCTCCTCTTTCCGCTCCAGTTGCTATTGAAGTAGTAGCGACATCTTCATATTTTACGAGGGCTAGAGGCTTAAATTGCCTGAAGTCACTTTTCGCGCAAGCCCTCGCGTGGCGGCGGACGACGTGGCTCGCGTTCTCCGGCACGTGGCGCGGGCGACCATGCTCGGTTTGCGTGCTTTCTTGCGACAACACTTTGGTTGGTGCGCCCACTCTGTGGCATCCGCGAGTGCGGCCTGCGCCCGCAAGCCCCACCGCCCGCCTTGGGTGGCTGGGTGGGATTGCGATGGGGAAATTAGGGTCCAAACTCACTCCCAACATTCGCGCTTCTTCACAGCAGTGCACCCACGCTAGGGTTCGCCGACTGCTATATCTGGCCATCGGATTTTGCAAATTCCTTTGGGCCGAAAAAAAGCCCCAACCCGAACCCAGCCCAAGCGATACAGGTCCAATGGAATAAGAGTCCATAAACATCCAAGAAACCCCACTCGGAGTAATCAGGCACGGTTTTGTCTTGGGGCCGGTAGAAGTAGAAGTCCTTCCATCCACCCGTGCCAATGGTCAAATTAGCTGCAATAAAAGCAGCAACACTTATGAAAGATCCAAAAACAGCACTTGCAATCAGACACTGCCGCTGTGAACGATAAATGCAGCGCTCAGTCACTTGCTTGCGAACCGCCCAGAACACAGAACCTGCCAACAGCGTTGGAAGATACAAAAATTTCCACGCATATCCATCAACCATGCCGAATATAAATAACAGCACAGTAGCCAACATCTGCGACGAGGCAAACGCTGCCGAAACAAGCAGAGATGGCAATTGGACATAGCCAGACTCCATGACAAGGCTCAGAACAGAATGCTCCAGACCGTACAAAGGAGGCCCAGCAATAAAAAAGGCCAGAACAGTTTTGGCAAAGCTCAATTGTTTGTACTGAGAGGTCACGCGATAGCTCCGCAATAAGCAGTAATCGAAAAGCGAATTTGATAGATCGAATTGGATTTTGCGTTACTACTGTGGCAAGAGCCCATACGGGTCATTGGCGAGAGAAGCAGCTTTCGCCACATTGCAGCCTCCGTTCTACGTCGCACCAACACCTCACTGGGCTGGTGGATCGGGTGTCCGTTCATCGGCCTCTATTCGCAGTTGCCACAGAACGGGCCTGCCAATCGCAGTGTTAACAAAAGAACTCAGGCCAACCAAGAATGTTCGCCTTCGACTGAGGCCAGGGAAGGGATGCCCGGTCCGCCAGCCCCGCACAAACGTAGGCATACAACAGACAAGGGCAACACCCGTTGCAGCAGAAACCGCAACCAGCCCGAAAACTCAATCAGGAATCAATGTAGTCGGCACCGCCTTGGCCATCATGTCCGGATAGTCCCGGCTGAAGTGCAGCCCCCGGCTCTCGTGCCGGGAATGGGCAGACCGCACGATCAGCTCGGCCACCTGCACCAGGTTGCGCAGTTCCAGCAGGTCGCGCGTCACATGGAAGTGGGCGTAAAACTCCTGGATCTCGCCCTGCAGCAGCGCGATGCGGTGGGAGGCGCGCTCCAGGCGTTTGTTGGTGCGCACAATGCCCACGTAGTCCCACATGAAGCGGCGCAGTTCGTCCCAGTTGTGGGAGATGACCACCGCCTCGTCGGCGTCCGTCACACGGCTATCGTCCCAGGCGGGCAATGCCGCGGGCGCAGCCAAGGGAGTAGCCAGAATATGGGTGGCAGCGGCGCGGGCAAACACCATACATTCCACCAGCGAATTGCTGGCCAGACGGTTGGCACCGTGCAGACCGGTGTAGGCGGTCTCGCCGATGGCATGTAAACCCGCCAGATCGGTGGCGCCCGTCAGGTCAGTGTGGATGCCGCCACAGGTGTAGTGGGCGGCGGGTACCACGGGGATGGGCTGTTTGCTGATGTCGATGCCCAGCTCCAGGCAACGCGCGTAGATATTGGGGAAATGCTCCAAAATGAAGGCCAGCGGCTGGTGCGAGATGTCCAGATACACGCAGTCGAAGCCGCCTTTCTTCATCTCGAAGTCGATGGCGCGGGCCACCACGTCGCGCGGCGCCAGTTCGGCGCGCGGGTCATGCTTGGGCATGAAGCGCTCGCCGGTGGGCAGCAGCAGGCGGCCGCCCTCGCCCCGCACCGCTTCGGTGATCAGGAAGGACTTGGCGTGCGGGTGGTACAGGCAGGTGGGGTGGAACTGGATGAACTCCATGTTCGTGACCCGGCAACCGGCGCGCCATGCCGCGGCAATGCCGTCGCCGGTGGCGGTGTCCGGGTTGGTGGTGTACAGATAGACCTTGCCGGCGCCGCCGGTGGCCAAAATGGTGTGCGGGGCGCTGAAGGTATGCACCTCGTCGGTGGATTCGTCCAGTGCGTACAGGCCCAAACACTGATTGGCCGCCGGCGGGCTGTCCACCCGGTGCTCCAGCTTGTTGCGGGTGATCAGATCCACCAGCGTATGGTTCTCGAACAGCGTGATATTGGGCGTGCGGCGCACTGTGGCTATCAATGTCTTTTGCACGGCCGCTCCGGTGGCATCGGTGACGTGCACAATGCGCCGGGCGCTGTGGCCGCCTTCGCGGGTCAGGTGCAAATGGCCATCTTCCTGCGAAAACGGCACGCCCAGTTCGCGCAGCCAATTGATGCTTTCGGGCGAATGCTCCACCACAAAGCGGGTGGCAGCGGGGTCCGACAGACCGGCGCCCGCCACCAGGGTGTCTTGCACATGGGCGTCAAAGCTGTCGCCCTCGGCCAGCACGGCTGCAATGCCACCCTGCGCCCAGTTGCTCGAGCCATCCGACATGGCACGCTTGGTCAGAACAGCGACGCGGTGTGTGGGCGCCAGGTGCAGGGCGGCGGACAGGCCGGCCAGGCCGCTACCGACGATCAGCACGTCGAACTGGTGTTGCAAGGCAGGGGGTGAATTAATCATTCAGTTGCTATTGTTTGGATAGCTGCTTATGCAGCGTTCTAGAGGGCTGGAGGCCGATTTGATGCAAAGGTTTTCGGAAAACCACATGACCGCCCATGATGGCCTGGATATCACTTTCACTCACGTGCCGTGTCACTCCATTTTGTGCAGCGCGACCAGATTGATCAGTGCGGAGAGCACGTCCGATTTGAAACCGACGCGCGCCTGGCCGTCCTGGTGACCGCCGCTCATGATCAGTTTCTGCAGGTATTCAATACAGTCGCGATGGCCCCAGAACTTCTCGATGGCCAACGCAATCCGCACGTGGTGCTGGGCGATGACGGCCATTTCGTTGTCGATGCGGGCTTGCAACGGCCGCTCGTGCAGCGGCATGGGGCGCGTCGGCAAGTCGTCTTCCTCCCATTGCAATGAGGGGAAACCGGTCTCATGAAATCGTGAATCGTTGGAATCGGGCACGCGGTGAATTTCCTGCGTTGTGGACTTGACGCCAGCACGCATTATTCCGCAAGTGCGGTTTGGTGCTCCCGCACGGCACAATAGCAGCATGTCAAACCTACCTCCCTTCATTGCCCCCGAACGCTTTACCAACGCAAACGCCGCCTTGCATCAAGTGATGCGCATCTATGACGGCAGCATTGCGCACCTGCGTCAGGCCATGCAGCGCTTTGTGGCCGGCGACGACCGTACTGGCCACGTGCGCGCCTGTTATCCGCTGGTTCGTATCCACACCGACACCGTGTCGCGCACCATCCCGCCCGACAGTGCCCACCTGAGTTACGGTTTTGTGGCCGGCCCCGGACGCTTCGAGACTACCCTGACCCGCCCGGACCTCTACCACGACTACTACCTGGACCAGTTCAACCTGCTGCTGCAAAACCACGGTGTTGAGCTGGAAGTGGGCACAAGCTCTCAACCGATTCCGGTGCATTTCTCGTTTGCCGAGAACGACCATGTGGAGGGCAATATGACGGCGCAGCGGCGCACCCTGATGCGCGACGTGTTCGACCTGCCCGACCTGGCCGCCATGGACGACGGCATTGCCAACGGCACCTGGGAGCCCAAGCCCGGCGAGGCGCAGCCCCTGTCGCTGTTCACCGCGCCGCGCGTGGACTATTCGCTGCACCGCCTGCGCCACTACACCGGCACCGGCCCGGAGCATTTCCAGAACTTTGTGCTGTTCACCAATTACCAGTTCTACATCGATGAGTTCATCGCATTGGGACACGCCGCCATGCGCGACCCCAGCAGTGAGTACATTGCCTTTGTGGAGCCCGGCAACATGATCACCCGGCGGGTGGGGTTGCCAGCGCAGGCCATTGATGCGCTGGGCAAGGAGCCGCCCCGCATGCCGCAAATGCCGGGTTACCACCTGGTGCGCGCGGACCGTGCGGGCATCACCATGGTCAATATCGGTGTTGGCCCGGCCAATGCCAAGAACATCACCGACCACATTGCGGTGTTGCGACCACATGCCTGGATCATGTTGGGCCACTGCGCTGGCTTGCGCAACAGCCAGCAGTTGGGCGACTACGTGCTGGCCCACGGCTATGTCCGGGAAGACCATGTGCTGGATGAAGAACTGCCGCTGTGGGTGCCTATCCCCGCGCTGGCCGAAATACAGGTCGCACTGGAGTCGGCCGTGTCCGAAGTCACGCAACTCAAAGGTCCGGAGTTGAAAAGCATCATGCGCACCGGCACCGTGGCCAGCACCGACAACCGCAACTGGGAGCTGTTGCCCGACAACCAGCCCCAGCGCCGCTTCAGCCAGAGCCGGGCGATTGCGCTGGACATGGAAAGCGCCACCATCGCTGCCAACGGATTCCGCTTCCGGGTGCCCTACGGCACCTTGCTGTGTGTCAGTGACAAACCGCTGCACGGCGAGATCAAGCTGCCGGGCATGGCCAACCATTTCTACCGCGAGCGGGTCGATCAGCATCTGCGCATCGGCATGCGCGCCATTGAGCTGCTGCGCGCGCAGGGCACCGAGCAACTGCACAGCCGCAAATTGCGCAGTTTTTCGGAAGTGGCGTTCCAGTAGCGCACGCGAGTCCTTGGTATGGGCCACATCGACATCTACACGATTTTGGTGCTGACGGCGATAAACCTCGCCACGGTGTCGATTGCCTTGCCGCTGATCATGGGCCGTGGCATCAGCCACGCTGCACGCATGGCCCAGGGCAGCCTGATTTTCCAGACGCTGGGGTGGGTATTCATTATTGCGTCGGACCAGTGGAACGGGCATTGGCTGGACCCGGTTTTGTCCACCTGCAGTATGGCTTGCGCATCGGTTGCCAACTACCTGATGTTTCTGGCCTTGCAGGATTGGTTGGGCGAGCGGCCGTTGCGGCGCATCCTGCTATTGCTGACGGTTTTGATGCCCGTTGGGTATGCACTGAGTTTTTCAAACTACCCGGTGCGTGTGGGATTTGCCAACTTTGTCTTTGCGGCGCAATTGCTGTTGGTGGCGCGTTCGGCCTTGCGGCCTGAGCGCAGCAAACGCGGTGCCACCTTGCCCTGGCGCGTGCTGATCACCCTGTGTTACGGCAGCGTGGCACTGGCCACGGTCGGTCGCGGCATTCTCGGTGGTTTTTACCCGGAGCTGTACCCCAACTTCCAGGCGTCCCACCCGGTCAATGTGGTGGCACAACTGACCGCCAACGTCGCGCTGGTGCTGACCGCTGTGGCGGTGCTGGTGGCCTGGCGCGAAGAGGCCGACGCCAGGCTGCGTGAACAAGCCTACACCGACGGCCTGACCGGACTGTTGAACCGCCATGGCTGGAATGAACGCGCTCCGGTTCTGTTTGACCAGGCCCGCCGCCACCGCACCGCTTTGGCCCTGATCATGTTGGACCTGGACCACTTCAAGCGCATCAACGATACCCGCGGGCATGAGGTGGGTGATCAGGTCTTGCGCCTGTTCAGCGACGTTTTGCTGTATCACCGGCGCAGCGGCGATCTGGCTGCCCGCGTGGGAGGCGAAGAGTTCGCCCTGTTGCTGCCATTCACTGACCGGGTGGGCGCGATTCAGATCGAGCAACGATTGCGCAACTCCCTGCGAGAAGCCTGTGCCTTGCATCCCTCGTTAAGCGTCGACTACAGCAGTGGGCTGGCCATGTTGAATGCAAACGATGCGACCCTGACGGCCTTTATGGTTCGGGCGGATACGGCCCTGTACCGTGCCAAGCACGAAGGGCGCGGCCGTTTGGTGGTGGTCGGGTGACGATGCCCATGGCCATGAGCAACCTTCCCCGCATCGCCCTGATTGCCCATGACCGCAAAAAGGACGCCATGGTGGCTCTGGCTACCGAATTTGCCAGTCTGCTGAGCCAATGCCAGTTGTGTGCCACCGGAACCACCGGCGCGCGGCTGGTCAATGAAGTAGGGCTGCAGGTGGAGCGCTTGCTCAGTGGCCCCTGGGGCGGAGACTTGCAGATCGGCGCGCGTCTGGCACAAGGTGAGGTCGATGTAGTGATTTTTCTGCGCGACCCGATGACGCCCCAACCCCATGAACCCGACATCAACGCTCTGGTGCGCGCGTGCGACGTACACGACGTGCCGTGTGCGACCAATTTGTCGACCGCCCGGCTGGTGCTGCGCCAAATTTGCAGTTTGGCTGGAATAGATCCACCGGCCTGAGGGAGTCGTTGCGCCCCTGCAATCCGGCCGCATGAGTGCAACGCCATCCCTGCTGTCGCTGGACTGGATCGCCATCGTGGCCGGCGGCCTGTCGACCATTGCCGGCTCCTGCGACGCCGCACTGCGCCCCAGCCTGATGCGGGCCGTGGGCAGCACCATCTCGGCGGACGGACGCACCATCACCATTTTCCTGGCGCGGCGCTAGTCGCTCCATTGGCTGCAGGATCTCTCAGCCTCTGCGCGCATCGCCGTGGTCTTCAGCCAGCCCTCCAATTTCCGCACGCTGCAGGTCAAGGCCGATCGTGTGCAGGTGCACCCAATAAAGGAGGCTGACAGACCCCTGCTTGACCGCTATCGAATGTCAATGGAACACGATCTGGTTTTGGTCTGCGTGGAACCGCCTTTCACCGTTGCGATGCTGGCCTATGCTCCCAACGATGGGGTGGCCGTTCAGTTTGCGCCCACTGAAGCGTTCGACCAGACGCCGGGCACGCGCGCCGGGAAGATCCTGAACACCCAATCAACAAAGGCAGGCCCATGACGGCACTGACCCTGGGCGCCATCCGCTCCTGCCTGGAAGGTGCCATCCCCGCCATCATGGCGCCCTGCACCCGTAACGGCGTGCCGAACGTGGCCTAAATCTCGCAGGTGTTCTGCATCGATGAGCGGCACCTGGCCCTATCCTTCCAGTTTCTGAACAAGACGCGCCAGAACATCCTGACCGATCCCAGCGCCAGCCTGCTGGTGCTGCACCCGGTCACCGCAGAGTACTTTCGCATCCACATCCGCTACCTGCACACCGAACAGGATGGCCCGTTGTTCGAGAGCAGGAAGGCGCAGTTTGCCGGCATCGTTGGCTGACCCTGATCTGCCCATCTTCTGGCGGTTTTTGCTCACCCATTCGCGTTGCCTTTGGCCACGATAGCCTGCACCCGCTGGCCAAAGCCCACCCCATCATTGCGAAGAACGTGATGACGTACTTGCGGCCTTTACTTGTGGGGCGTTAAACCGGCGCCCAGGTTGCCGATCAAGGTCTCGGCCTGTTTGCTCATCTGCTGCTGCATTTGGGTGAACATTTGCTGCGTTTGCTCGATGTAGCCACCCATGAAGTTTTGCATCAATGGGTTGTGCAAATT
>CAZMXB010000037.1:0-26395 GCA_964569855.1 uncultured Rhodoferax sp. | reverse complement strand
AGGTGCCGCAGAGCCTGTCAGACTACAACCACTGCAAAGGAAAGCAAATTGCAGCAGCGCCTTGATTTTACTCTTGATCGAAGATGCTCAAAATTAGACCAGACGGGATATTTCCCGCCTTACCCGGTTGATCGGTCTCGAAACCCGAGACATGTTTGATGCGAATCCCAGCTCCGGACAAAAACCCGGTGTGACGTCTTCTTTGCCGTGCTGCGTCAACAAGGCAACTCGTCGGTCCTGACAGAAAGTCAATTGCAACATCAGAGGGGCTACGACACCACTGGCAGCCAGACTCCTGAATCGTATTCCATCAACCCAGCCGGGTCAAATCGCCAGAGATGCAGCCATCTGTTATTGACCAACTGCTGTAAGACAGCATGTTTGCGCATGACCGCTTCAATGGCCTGTTGGGGTGCGTCGATGACTACCGTCAAACGCAGGGGTTCATGCACCCAGCGTTTACCGTCATGCAGCGACTGGTGTGTCAAGCCGATGCGCAGGTCGCCACCATTGCCCTCGAACACACCGATGTGCCCACCGACGACGTTGTGCAGCACCTTGCTGCCGCTGCCCAAACGCAAGGGTTCACAAGTGGAGGCGTGGTACTGCCAGTTGATCCAGTGGGTTACCAGCATGGGTGCCGTCATCAGCAGTTCCAGAACGCTGCCGTCGGTATCCTGCGTCGCATCGTAGTCGTGCAGGAAACAGCGCCCGTCCAGCACCAGCCCCCGGCTGCGGTCGCGCGGTGCGATCAGGAAAGCGGCGTTGCCAGCCAAGCCCCACTCCGGGCGGGTTTGCGCGCCATCGTTAGCCCGACGAAGCAACTGGGCCAGCAAATCACCGGGGTTGGCGTGTGGGACCAGTCCCAGCTGGGGCGCCCTTTTCCGGCGTACCTGGTCGCAGGCCCGGGCAAAAATTTCCTGCAACCGGTCCCAGCGGGGACGTGCGGAGGGAGTTAACAAGTCGAGATCGAAACCTTCAATTTCGTCCGTGGTGGTGTTGTGCAGCGCTGCTACAAACGCGGTTTCGTCAGAAATATTCACACCTCGGCTTTGCAAGCCTTGGCGCACGGCAGTCTCGTTGAGCAACTGCGCCAGGCTGCGGGCATTGACTTCCCCGGTCTGGCCGCAACAGGCGCCACAGTCCAGCGCGGCGGCGTGGGCGTTGTTGATGGATTGGCTGCCGTGGCCTACCAAAAGAACCAAAGGGGCGAGCTTGCGCTCCAGTCCCATGGCATGCAAGATCCCTGCAGCCAGGGACACTTTGGCGTTCACGTCCAGACTGGTGATTTGCGGGCGGCACAGAGGCCGGTAACGTACTGGAAGTCCATCGAGATCATCGCGCGCCCTGGTGGCTTTGGCAGGCATCAGCCATTGTGCGAGCTTTCCGAGGTAGCCAATGCCGGCTGCCTCCACAAACGAGAACGCTGCACCGGGCCAGCGACTGGCTGCCAACCACTGGTCGGTCAAACCAAAACAATCCAGCCGTGCTTGTTGGGCTCCAGTTTGCAATCTGTCATCCGCATGATCTGGGGCGCTGCCGCAGGACACGATCCGATCCGTCACTTCAATGCCGGGCGCAAACAGTCCGGGCAATTGCGGCCGCCGTGCCGGGGTTGCCAACGGCGTGTAGGCCGCGGGCAACCCGAAGAAGCCCGCAAACCCGATCGTCTGTATGGAAGGCCATACCGTTTCCAGTGCGCGGCGCATGGGCTCGCTGCGCACATCAATGCAAAACGCTGCCTGGACTTCGAAGTCTGTCGCCGCTTTACTAGGCGTTGGACCCCGCGCCAATTGGAGTGCCAGTGTGCGTTGGTACCCCACCTCCAGTGCGACTTGCCAGACCTCGTCGACGCGCATGGCCTCTTCTGCCTGTTTCAAAACAACGGGGGCAAGGCTCCATTCGCATTGCAAAGCTGTGAACGCCTGACGATGCACGTCTTGTCCCTTGCATTCAAGCAAAATGGCCCCCCACGCCAGTCGAATTGCCAGCAACTCACGCAGATGTGTGTCCGTGCGGCCCTGCAGACGAGCCTGCCAGCCCAGATAGGCGCACCACGAAGCCCAGCCGTTGACGGTGAGCAAGACGGCTTCCAGGTAGTCGGCCCAGACGGTCTGCGGGAGCCCCAGGCGTTGCAGCACCCAGCGTTCTGCGTCCTGGCTGGTCCGTGGTAATGCGTCAAGAGCTTGGCCTAGCTTGGGCAGACCCATCAGGGTGCCAATGCCATGGTCATGCTGCAAGGTGTCTCGCCAGAACGCATACAAACCGCCTGCACGCTCGGGTTGCCAGTCTGCCTGTTGTTCATCAAAGTAAGCAGCGCAAGTCTGACTCACCTGGTGGGTGATGGCCTGGCGCCACGACAGCCGGATGTGGCGCTTGGGATCGTCGTCAAGTACATCAATCAACAGCGGCAACTGCGCGAGCTTGGGGGTGTTGCGCAGAGCGTCCAGACATTGGGCCTGTGTCATTGCTGCCACCGTAGCACCACAGACCTGCCTCAAGGCATGGTCGAGATCTGCCATTGCAATACGACCGGCATCCCAGGCTTTTTGTTGGCGCTCGCGGGGCGGAAACACTTGTATGGCACCCAACACTGCCATGCGGGCCGCAACCTGGCGCAGAGGCATTCCTATACGCGACCAATGCGGGTTGACGGCTATCGCCCGGTCCAGCGGCCAAGCTGGCGCTATGGCCTGACACGCCTGCTCGCACGCAGCGTCAAGGTCTAATGTATTCATGGTTCTATCCTGATGTTCAGTTTATGGGCGTTTGTTGACCGCCATGGCGGGCACCGTTGCCAGGTCCCTGCGCTGCGCGGCCGGCGTCCAGCGATCGGGCCAGAGTCGCAGTGTCAGCCGGGTGTACACCTCATCCACATAGAAGCCCGCATAACTCCATCTCCGCCAAACCTGCACTGATTGCGGCCGAAGCTGAAGGACGACAAGCCACAGGTAGAGCACCGTCATGCCAAGCAGCGCTATCAGGCCCCATGTTGGGTGGGGTACATCGTGGATGCCCAAGGGTAGTGTGTGTGCCAGCAGGGCCGCTGCGGTCAGACCTGTGATCATCAGCACACCGGCCATGGTTTGAAAAACAAGCGCACGCAAGCTGGTTCGCGGGCCGGACGGCCACATCAGCGGCGCCCATGCCAGTCCCATGACCGCACTCCACCACCAGGGCCAGGCTGCGGCATCAATCACAACCTGGACAGTTAACACCACGCCCACCGCCACAGCCGGTGCCAGCAACAGGCTGAGTGGGGCGGGTGCAGTGGCACCGCGCATGAACTGCAAGCGGGTCTCACGCACAACGGTTGAGGCAGACAAAAATGCATGGGCCTTGTACAGCGAATGGCCGATCAGGTGCAAGGCCGCAAGGGTGTACAGCCCCAGGCCGCATTCGAGCACCATAAAACCCATTTGCGCAACAGTAGACCAGGCCAGCCGGACCTTGATGCTGATGCGCGTCAACATCACCAATCCTGCCAGCACCGCCGTGCCCAGGCCAAAAACAATCAATAGCGTGCGCGCCGCCGTAGCCTGCTCCAACAGCGGGGCAAAGCGGATCAACACAAAGCCGCCCAGGTTGACGACGCCGGCATGCATCAAAGCCGACACGGGGGTTGGGGCTTCCATGACCTGAATCAGCCAGCCATGGACCGGTAGCAGTGCTGTGCGCAGGATCACTGCCAGCACCAGGCCCACCGCGCTGAGGTGCAATGTATTGGACAGGCCTTCACGCCCTAGGTGCGCCCACAGATCCGTCAACGAGCCGCTGCCCACTTCGCTCCAAGCCAGGGCCGCTGCGATTACCAGCAGCACATCTGCGAGCCTGTCTGCGATACGTTTTTTAAACGCCGCCAACAGGGCAAAGGGACGGTCCGGGTAGAAGCACAGCAGGTTTTGCAGCGCCACACCCACCAACGCCCAGACCATAAGCAAAACCGCCCAATGGTCTGCCAGCAGCAAGACATGGACTGCCGCCAAAACGCCTGCCAGGGCGGCGATATAGCGCTGCTGGCCATGTTCACCCTCCAGATAACGGGATGAAAATGCCCCAATCACCGTGCCAAGCAACTGCACCAGCACCGCAAGACTGCCACCCAAGGGCGTCGGGTGCAACCAGGGCTGAAGACTTTGCACATCGGCTTGCATGAATGCAGTGATCACCGTGAAAACTAAAGCTGCCACCGACAGTCGGGTGAAAGAGCGCCATAGAGTGACGGTGGGCGCGGAGGTAGGTGTGGCAGGGCGCAGTGGCGTCAACAAAGCCAGAAGCATCAGGGCGACAGGCAAACAAACGCTTATGGCGGAAACAACGGGAAGCAAAGTCATGCGAGAACCTCTGGGTGAAAGCTTGGCGCAATGGTCTCGCTTATTTAATGTTCTGTAAAATACATATATAGTTAGACATTGATATTGAAAAATGATTGATGAACCTTGAACAGCTGAACTTCCACCACCTGTTCTACTTCTGGCGGGTCGCCAAGCTAGGGCACTTGACCCGTGCGGCGGCGGAGCTGCACACCTCGCAGTCGGCACTTTCAGCTCAGATTCGCCAGCTGGAAGACCGCATTGGGGAGGACTTGTTCTCCAGAGAAGGGCGCCGTCTGGTATTGACGGACACGGGGCACCTCGTCCTGTCCTATTCCGAGAACATCTTTGGCCTGGGGCAGGAGATGCTGGGGCGTTTGCAGGGCCAGAGCCAGGGCATCACAAGGCTCAGAGTCGGCAGTGTTGCCACACTTTCGCGCAACTACCAGGAAAACTGGATTCGCCCGCTGCTCACGGACCCGTCCGTTGTGCTGACGCTGGAGTCGGGCACGCTGGAGGGACTGTTGGCACGCCTGGTCCAGCACCAGCTCGATGTGGTGTTGGCCAACGAAACGGCCGCTACCGATCCCGCGCGCCCCTTGCACTCCCGCTTTCTAGGCAGTCAAGCAGTTTCTCTGGTTGGCGCCGGCAAGGTTTGGAAAGCCCATAGCTTGCGCCTTCCCGAGGACTTGCACGGCGTCGATGTAGCCGTGCCAGGGCCAAGGCATGCCGTGCGTGCCCAGTTCGATGCCCAGTGCGCAGTGGCGGGTATCTCGCCGCGCCTGCGTGCAGAGGTGGATGACATGGCCATGTTGCGCCTGATCGCACGCGATAGCGGCTGGCTTACCGTGCTGCCCGATGTTGTGGTGCAGGATGAATTGGGTTCTGGCGCTCTGGTGGTCGTGGGCCGGTCCGTCGATTTGCAGGAGCGGTTCTATGCCATCACGACACCCCACCGCCATCGCACAGACATTGTCGAGCGCCTGTTGTCGCTCTCACCGCAGAACCCAATACCCTCGAAGTCAGGCGCGGGACGATGAGCGGGGCTTACGTTGCTTCAGAGCCCGGCTGACATTCAGCGATGGCGGATGCGCCGCTGATCTGTTGTACTTTCCCAGGAGTCCTAGCTAGCGCATGGATCAAATCATCGTTTGAACGGGACGCTCGGCAGCGAAAAATGTGTCTCTTCATCGCTGCCCCTAGACCATAACAAAACTAAGCCCGCTTGCGCTCCACAGCGGAGAACTGCATTGTGTTAGTTGAGGCTTGACTTCATCTGCGTCTTGTCCGGTGGTTCTGGCAGCGCAGAGTAAACCCCTGTTTCTGACGGCTTTGTTATCCGGAGATTGCCCAGCCGTCAAAGTATTTCGAACGGATGGATCGCGAACCACCAACAGCGTCGTTCGCGATCCATCCTGATCGGCTACGTTTTAAGCCTGTTCTACTACTGCTGAGGGTTGAGACCTCGATTGCTTGCGCTTTTCTCCTGTCAGCAAACGCATGGCAAACCAGGCCAGGCAAAGGACGCCAATGGTGAAGACAATGTCGCCCGGAACGCGCAACCAAACCAGGGTCTCCATAAATGGCGAATGCACCACCTCCGGCGAGCGTGCAAACCACATGCCCTTGCTTACACTGGCCCAGGCCTGATAGACGCCCGCCGGCACCAGCGACATGAAGACCATCATGCCCAAACCAATATTGAGCGACCAGAACATCGGCGCCAGCAGCCGATCTGACCATGCCAGACGGTTCGACAGTCCGCGCAGGCAGAACAGCAGCAGACCAATACCCAGCATGCCGTAAACACCAAACAGTGCAGCGTGGCCGTGGGCAGCGGTCATGTTCAGCCCTTGCATGTAGTACAGCGCGATGGGCGTGTTGATGGAGAAGCCCAAGAGCCCGGCACCCACCACGTTCCAGAATCCGACAGCAATAAAAGACAGGATGGACCACTTGTATGCTGCAACCCACGGAGCGGACTTGGAGCGCTGGTAGTTGCGATAGGCCTCCACGCCGATCATGGCCAGCGGCACCACTTCCAGCGCTGAGAACATGGCGCCAATGGCGATCACAATGGTCGGCGTGCCGGTGAAGTACAGGTGGTGCAGTGTCCCCAGAATGCCCCCAAACAGGAACACGATGGTTTCCAGGATGATGGCGGTGTTGGCGGTGGCTGCGCGGATCAGCCCCAGGCGGGTGAACAGCAACGCAATCACGGCAGTGGCAAACACTTCAAAAAAACCTTCCACCCACAGGTGGACCAGCCACCAGCGCCAGTATTCGATCATCGAGTAATGGGTGTGCCGGCCCCAAGTCAGCGATGTGGCATAAAAGCCGCCAATACACAGGGCCGCCAAGAACACCATGGCGATCAGCCCGCGGCTTTCCGACGGTGTCTTGAGTGCCGGCATCAACCCGCGGCCCAACAGCGTGACCCAAAACAGCAGGCCTATGAACAGCAGGATCTGCCAGATGCGGCCCATGCTGGTGAACTCCAGGCCCTGATTGCCGATCCAGAACGCAAACTCATTGCCCTTGTGCTGCAAGCTTCCCAGCCAGCCAAACGCAGTCGAGCCCACCACGATGAACAGCAGTGCATAGAACAACACATCGACGCCCAGCTTTTGGTATTTGGGCTCGTGACCGGAAATCGCCGGTGCGATGTACAGGCCGGTGGCCAACCAGGCGGTGGCAATCCACAGCACCGCAAACTGGGTGTGGATGGTGCGGCTGACCGTGAAAGGCAGAATCTGCGCCAATGGGAAGCCAAAGAAGCTCTGGCCTTCGACTGCGTAGTGGGCGGTGATGACCCCCATGCCCACCTGCGCCAGGATCAGACCAATCACCACATAGAAGTATTTGCGCGTCGCCTTCATGGATGGCGTGGGCTTCAGGTCAAACAGGGGATCGGCCTTGGGTGGCTTGGGATCGCCTTCTTCCGCGTGCGTCGAGTGGTAAAAAATCATGCCAGCAATGGCCGCGATCATGAAAATGATGCTGGCAATCGACCAAATTCCCGCGCCCGCAGTGGGCGTGTTAGCTACCAAGGGTTCGTGCGGCCAGTTGCTGGTGTAGCTGAGGTCGGTTTCACCGGGACGGTCGGTGGCCGCAGACCAGGCCGACCAGAAGATGAACGCGGGCAGCGCCTGCAGGTCGGCCGGGTCGGGCAAGGAGCCAGCATTCATGGCGTATTGTTCGCGCAGCTTGTCCATGGCGGGGTCGTTGCCAAATACGCTGGTGTAGTGCTTCACCACCTGCTGCACAGCCTGGGCACGTTCGGGTGATAGTGTGATCGTGCCGGTTGAAGCGTCGTAGGTGTTGGCGCGCATCTCCGTCTTCAGGCGAGCATTGAGCTCCGCCTGCTGGCCGACGCTCAGGTTTTCAAACGCCTTGCCAAAATCGCGCTGTGCCCAGACGCTGCGTAGCGCCAACGCTTCACGGTGCAGCCAGTCGGCTGACCAGTCCGGTGCAACATAGCTGCCATGGCCCCAGACGGAACCCAGCTGCTGGCCACCGGCGGATAGCCAGGCCTCCTGGCCGCGCTGCACCTGCCCGGGGGAAAAAAGCTCGGTCCCCTCAGAACTTACAACGCGTTGTGGAATGGGTGGTGCGCTCAGATAAATCTCTGTCCCGACCCAGCCCAGAACGGCAAAGGACAGCACGCAGATAACTGCGAGCCAGGTCCAGAGTTTGCGCGTGGCATGCATGGCGAAGTTTCCTTTTCGGCAATGGTTAATAGTGAACAGGAAATAGGTTTTGATTCCAATTCCATAACATGCATTTTAGATGAATCATATAAAAGATGCAAGTAATATGCATCAATAAACTACACTACACCGATCTGTTGCCGTGCAGACGGGTCCTAACCCTTTTTCCACCGGAGTTCCCATGCGGCTCACCGACTACACCGACTACACCCTGCGGGTGCTGATGTTTTGCGCCGAACACACGGATCGCACCATTTCGATCGCCGAGATTGCGGACGGACACAGGATCTCCAAGAACAACCTGATGAAGATCGTCAACGATCTCGCGCGCCAAGGCATCCTGCAGACCAAGCGCGGGCGTGGTGGCGGGCTGCGACTACTTAAACCGGCGTCGGGCATTCGCATCGGTGAAGTGGTCCGCAACTCCGAGACTGATTTTCATATGGTCGAGTGTTTTGACAAGGACCGCAATTCCTGCACCTTGACAACGCACTGCAAACTGAAAAAATTGATCGGCAACGCGACGGGTGCCTACCTGGCCGAACTCGACAAAGTAACGCTGGCCGACATCACGCCGACTACGAATGCCGCCAGCTCAAACGCGGGTCAGATTGTTGCCCTGGTTTCCGTTACCTCCATTGGGCGAAGTGCGTGCAAACCCGCGAATGCGCAATGAAGCAGGACCCGTTCTGAAGTAAGCCTTTCACAACTTGAGAAATACTGGTGCGCATTGTGATGATCCTTTGCGCAGGCACCCGCCACCGGCGCCAAGGCCGTACCGGTAGCGCCAGCGACTGTTGCCACACCTGCTATGGCTTCACCGCAAGCCAATCGAGTTGCCAAGTACGCAAAACACATGCACGACAAGAAGGCGGCTGCCAAACCCGCGGTGAAGACGTAACCGAATAGGCTGCTTCAAACAGCTGGTTCGCATGAGGGCTCGTTGGGGAAGTCTGGCGCCTTTTTTGGTCAATTCAGACAACAGCGTTGATTGCGATCTGACCGAGGACCGAACGAACATTGACGAATGGGAAGTGCCGTCTCCATTGCAGCAGTAGTCCATTCCGGTGTAAGGTGTATGCGGAACGCGCCAAGGCTAATACGCAGGCCTGTATGCGGCATTCCGGCTAACGCGACAGTACCAGATCAAACCATGAACCCCAATCGCTACCTTGCCTTCGCCGCCGCATTCATGCTGATCACCGCTTGGATGCTCAAGGCATTTGTACCTGGAATCGTATGGGGAGCGGTCTTTGCGATATCGCTTTGGCCGCTATACGAACGCGTAACTTTGGGATTCGGTTCGGGCGCAAGAAATCCGGCGCTGTCGTTCTCCCTGATCTTTACGATTGTGTTTGTCCTGCCACTGGCCTATGTCGTATACGACATTGCCGACGCCTACCAGGCGGGATCGACATACTTTGCAAAGAACGATCAGGGAATTGTTCCTGTACCAGCGTTTGTTGAACATCTTCCCTACGCAGCAAAAATAAGGGAGCTATGGAGCGAGCACATCGGACACAGCGATGGTCCACTCGACATACTCAACCTGTTGAGCAGCAATCAACTGAAAAACTGGCTATCAGTAGCTGCCTTGCAACTGTCCTCTGGTCTTGTCACGGCACTGTGCATGCTCGTGTCACTGTATTTCATGCTTAAAAATGGAAGATACATCAAAACGCATTACCAAAAAACGATTCATCACTGGCTTGGCGAAAAAAGCATTGGAGTGGTAGACAAAGGCGTCGCGGCCTTACGAGGAACTATCAATGGTGTCATATTGTTAGGGTTAGTCGAGGGCATCTTGCTGGCCATTCCCCTGGTTCTGGCCGGAGTGAAATCCGGATTGATCTTCGGCTTGGCTGCTGGTCTGCTTGGTGTCATTCCAATGGTCATGCCCGCAATCATTGTTCCGATCATTTTCTACCTGTATTTTTCAGGTGATGTTGTCTATGCCGTCGTCATGTCCGTAGACCTCTTGCTCGTGTGGGTAGTATTCGAGAACATGGTCAAACCCGGCCTCATCGGCAATGCTGTAAAAGTCAACCCATACCTCGTCTTGCTGGGCTTGATCGGCGGACTACAGTTGTTTGGGCCAGTAGGCCTATTCATTGGCCCGGCCATCGTGTCGATGTCCGTTGCAATGGCGAAAGACATCCTGATTGGCGGCGACCAGGCGGCTGATCCTGGCGCTTGATATTCAGAATTGGTTGGGTCGTCTGGAGCGGCCCGTACTTCGATCGAGTGAGCGTCAATCAACGTAACAGGCCATGGTGATACATGAACAAACGCAAAGCCCACAAGTGCAGGCAGTGGCAGTTGCGGACTGATCGCCAGTCAAGCAACCTTCGTTTCAACGAACCCTCCTTACCCACAGTGTGAAGGAACCCGTTTGCACGGTTGAGACCCGAAACCAATAAGAAGATGGCATCGCTTATATGCTCAGCGGTAGGCTGCGCAGGAAACCATCGTGTGTGCTGAGGACTTGCTTGTGAGGAGAATTTCACCGTGCCCGCAGCTCAGTCGATAAAGTATTTGGGCCTTTCTGCGACCACGCCCGAAAGCCTTTCAAGGGCCAGACCGACATTGGCCAATGTGCCTTCGTCAAACAGACGACCGATCAATGTGACCCCATGGGGTACCGTGCGGGGTGTAGAGAATTTGGTGGGTGGATGGGCAGGGTCGGGTGCCCAGTCGCTGCGTACCTCGGAAATCTGGACCGAACCGGTTCGCAGGGTCAACGAGGGATGGCCGGTATGGTTGGAGATGGTGAGCATTTCATCCCGCAGTGAGGGCACCAGCATGACGTCGACCTGGCTGAAGACTCTGGCCATCTCAGACGCCACCTTGCGGCGCAGGCGGTCCGCCTGGACCAAATCGACCGCTGACAGGAACCGAGCCTGGCGCAACATATTGGGCCAGGCGTCAGGGACTTGCACCTTCAATTGCTGAGCCCGTCCATCCAGCATGATGTCCTCAAAGGCCGCCGCACTTTCCGCAAACAAAATGGTGTTGAGCGACTGGTAAGGCCAGTCAGGTAGTTGCACGGGGGTTGGCACCATCCCCAGCCTGCGCAGTTGCTCCAGAGCAGTACGGTCTACCTCAGTAGCGGGTTCCTCCTGCATCCATGCGGAGATGTAGCCGACTTTCAGCCCTTTGACCGTTCGGCCGGCATCGAAGTCCAAGTGCGCCGGCACACTGCACACATCGCGGCCATCCGGCCCACTGATGGCCCGCAGGACCAGCATGGCGTCTTCCACGCTGCGCGTCATAGGCCCCAGTTTGTCCAGTGACCAGCACAAAGTCATGGCGCCCGTCCGGGCGACGCGTCCAAAGGTGGGTCTCAGCCCTGTAACTCCGCAGCGCATAGCCGGGCTCACAATGCTGCCGCCGGTTTCACTGCCAATCGAGAATGCAACCAGACCTGCGGCGGTGGCGGCACCCGGACCGGAACTCGAGCCTGAGGCTCCCTCTTCCAATAGCCACGGGTTCATGGTTTGGCCACCAAACCATATGTCATTCAGCGCCAAGGCACCCAAGCTGAGCTTGGCAATCAGCACCGCGCCAGCGCCGTTGAGTTTGGAAACCACCGTCGCGTCTTGGGCCGGAATCCGATCCCTATAAAACTCGGCACCCCAACTTGTCGCGATGCCGGCAGTATCCAGCAGGTCCTTGACACCGTAAGGAATGCCATGCAGTGGTCCCCGGTAGTTGCCTGCGGCAATTTCTTGGTCCGCCCTTTTGGCCTGGGCCAGCGCATGGTCCGCGGTGAGCGTGATCACGCTGCGCAATTGCGCGTCCAGCCGCGAAATCCGGGCCAGGTAAATGCGGGTCAGGCGTTCCGAACTCAAAAGCTTGGCCTCCACCCAGCGGGACAGCAAGCTGACCGACGCAAACGCGATGTCGGCGTCGTTAGCCGGTAGAGGAACAACGGCCGATTTACTGCGGACAAAGCGATCCCGCGGTGGCCCGGGGCTGGTTCCTGACACCGCCGGATTCCATTGGCTGGCTGGGGCTAAGTGCGGGTCAAGAACCACTTTACGGGGACCCGTGCGACGCTCCAGCAAGGCTGGCATCGAAGTTCGCCAGCTTCTGGCGGCCATGTCGCGCTCGGGCTCGGACATTACTACCTGCACCAGTTTCTGGGCTTCGGCAAATGTTGCGGACGAAACTTCCGGGCCTACCGCCGGCTGGGTTCCAAAGGTGGGCGGTGCGCCGGGTGTGGATGCAGCAGGTCCATCTGCGGCCAAAGATGGTTGCAGTACCGTGGCCGCGATGACCGTCAGTGGAGAGGAAATCAGAAAGTTTCGGCGTGATTTCATGTTCAATAACTAAAATGTTTGCGCGGTGGGCGTGGGTATTGCAGACGGGGACAATTGCAGATCTGGCCACGCCTGACACTCTCGTCAGACCAAGCTGGCCAATGCCGCCGGTGAAAAATCCGAAAGCTCGGTCTTCCGGCCATCACGCACCTTCAGCGCCCAGTCAGGGTCGCTGATCAGGGCGCGTCCCACGGCAACCAAATCAAAGTCGCCACGGTCAAAACGGCGCAATAGTTCGTCCAGCGAAGCCGGCTTGGAAGACTCACCGCCAAACGCGGCAATAAACTCACCGCTCAGACCCACGGAACCTACGGTGATCGTCGGGATACCCGTCAATTTTTTGGCCCATCCTGCGAAATTCAAGTCCGAGTCCGCGAACTCGGGTTCCCAGAAACGACGCTGCGAGCAGTGGAACATGTCGGCGCCTGCATCGGCAAGTGGCTGCAACCAGGCCGCCATTTCGTCAGGTGTCTTTGCCATTTGAACGGTGTAGTCCTGTTGCTTCCATTGCGACAGTCGAATGATGACCGGGAATTCCGGACCGACTTCGGTACGCACCGCTTTCAGGATGTCGGCAGCGAACCTCCCGCGTTGCACGAGATCGCTGCCGCCGTAACGGTCGCTGCGCAAATTGGTGCCTTCCCAAAAGAATTGGTCGATCAGATAGCCATGCGCACCATGCAATTCGATGGCATCAAAGCCCAGCCGCTTGGCGGCACCAGCGGCACGGGCGAAAGCGGCGATGGTGTCAGCAATGGTTGCATCCGACATCGGTTCGCAAAACTGCTTGCCCGGTAAGGAATAGCCGGATGGGGAGTCCCATGGCTGTGGCGGTTGCCAATCGGAGCGGCGGTTGCGCACGGCGCCCACATGCCAAAGCTGTGGCGCCATCAACCCGCCCGCATCGTGAACGGTGTCAATGACCTTTTGCCATCCAGCCAGCGCATCGTCGCCCCAAAAGTGCGGAACGTTAGGGTCATTGGACGCTGCCGGGCGCTCCACCACCGTGCCCTCCGAGACTATCAAGCCCACAGCTGAAGCGGCCCGTTTGCGGTAATACTCCGCGACCGCCTCGGTGGGAACCCCACCTGGAGAAAATGACCGCGTCATGGGGGCCATGACGATGCGATTGGGCAAGTGCAGCGACTTGAGGGTGAAGGGTTTGAACAGGGCTTTGGGTGAAGACATAATCGATTCGAAGACACACGAGACGTGTTTGCCTCAGTCTACGGTGTCGTCATGGCCACTGATGCGAACGTGTGTCGCCGATGCGATTGCACCGAAAGACAATCCTTTCTACTGCGCTTCGAGATTCAATCTTGCGGTCTTCCATGACATCGCTTGGCAGCTGAGGGTTCAAAGCGGCGAGCACCTGAGTGTCGTCCAACACGTTTTGCGCTTAGGAAACCTTCATGTACTACCATGCCGCAACGCAGCCGTCGGTGCGTGGCTCGGTGCCGCCACACAGCACGCCCTCCGCATCGCGCCAGATAATTTGCCCCCGCCCAAACGCCATGCGGTTGGCTTGCCAGGCCACCTCATGGCCCAGGTCGGCCAAGCCATTAAACAAGTGTGATGTTGTGCTGTGCTCCATCTGTACACGATTGCCAGCTTCCCACTCCCAACGCGGGGCGTCCAGAGCGGCTTGTGGGTTCAGGCCAAAGTCGACGGTGTTCATCACCATTTGCACATGGCCTTGCGGCTGCATGAAGCCACCCATCACCCCAAACGACCCCACTGCTTGACCCCCTTGGGTCATGAAGCCGGGGATGATGGTGTGGTAGGGGCGCTTGCCCGGCGCCACGCAGTTGGGGTGGCCTTTTTGCAGATTGAAATTGTTGCCCCGGTTATGCAGCGCAATGCCGGTGCCTGGCACCACCAGGCCGGAACCAAAACCCATGTAGTTGCTCTGGATGAATGACACCATATTGCCTTCAATGTCCGCCGTCGCCAGGTAAACCGTGCCACCACGTGGTGGTTTACCGGCAAGGGGCACTGCCGCTCGTTCACCGATCAGTCTGCGGCGGTCGTCTGCATAAGCGTCCGACAGCAAATCCTCCAAGCGGACCCGCATGTGGGCAGGGTCGGCAATGTGGGCAAAGCCGTCGGCGAAGGCCAGTTTGACGGCCTCAATCTGGTGGTGGTACGTGTGCAATGTGTCCCGCCCGGAAAACTCGAACCCCTTGAGTAGCTGGAGCGCCATGAGAGTCACCAGACCATGGCCGTTCGGTGGGATTTCCCACACGTCGTATCCGCGGTAGTTCATGCTGATGGGTGTGCACCAGTCGACCTGGAAATCAGCCATGTCACGTTCGCTCAGACAGCCGCCAGCCGATTGCACAAAGCGGCAGATTCGCTCGGCCAGTGGTCCGCGGTAAAAACTCTCCCCCGCAGTCTCGGCAATGGATTGCAGGGTGTCGGCATGCCCCAGCGCTCGCCAGAGCTCGCCCGCACGGGGTGCACGCTCAGGTGCAAAGGTCTCAAACCAATGTTTGAAGTGGTCGTCTTTGAACTGCTGACGAAAGGTGTTGGTGGCTTGTTGCCAGGCAAAGGCCACCGAGGGTGAAACGGGGAAGCCACTGCGTGCAAGGTCCACCGCCGCGGCCATGCTGTGCGTCAGGGGCAAGCGCCCAAAACGCCGGGCCATCGCGGACCAGGCGGCCGGCGTGCCAGGCACCGTGACGGGTAGGGGGCCGTACTTCGGCATTTCGCTGTGGCCCAGTGCGGTCATGCGGTCCAGCGTCATCGCTTGCGGGGCGGGGCCGCTGGCATTGAGTCCGTGCAGTTTGCCCTGTGACCAGATCAACGCAAAGGCGTCGCCACCAATACCGTTGGCTGTCGGCTCCACCACCGTGAGTGCGGCGGCGGTGGCAATGGCAGCATCGATGGCATTGCCGCCGGCTTGCAAAACATGGAGGCCGGCCTGTGCCGCCTGCGGCTGTGATGTCGCCACCATGCCTCGGTGGCTGTAAACCACATTGCGGCGAGATGAATAGGGGCTGTGCAGCGGGTCAAAATTGAGCATGGTGGTATCTGCGGAAGTTGATCGGGCAGCGGCTGCGGCGGCAGGTCTTCCTTCAAGTGAAACTGCGGAGCGGGCCGCGTGTGTCTTGGGGTCGATGTGGGCGGTATTGCGGCTCACCACACGCGGCAGCCACTCATCGGGTTTTCATCGCGGCATTAGAGTATGGCCGAGAAAGCCGCGCCGTTAGCCGTGTTTTCAGGCAGCAACCAGCGATTTCCCGAAATTCCATGGGCCCACAATATCGCCATGCCCAAAGACCTTTTTCTCTTCACTGCGCCGAACTCCGTCGCGGCATGGTCACCTGTTGATGACCGGGTGATGGGTGGCAGTTCGACAAGCAACCTCCGGCATGACCCGGTTGGCCATGCTATTTTCGAAGGCACGGTCAGGCCCGAAAACAACGGTGGCTTTGCTTCGGTTCGTACCCTTCCAATGGATTTAAGCGCAAAAGGTGCCAGTGCCTATGTGTTGAGGGTGAGTAGCGACGGAAAGCGCTACAAATTCAATCTGCGCATGGAGGACAACTTGGAAGGGTTGACCTACCAGTCAGCCTTTGTGATACCGGGTGGTATTTGGACCTCTGTACATTTGCCCGTTTCACAGTTCAAGGCGACATTCCGTGGCCGCCTTGTCCCGGGTGCACCCAGCCTGGATCCTGTCCTCGTTCGTCAGGCTGGCTTTGTCATTGCTGACCAGCAGATGGGGAACTTTTCTTTGAAAGTGCAGGCTATCGGCACGTTGTAGCAACGCTTTATGAATCGAGCGATTTCGAACTTTCCTCGGGTGCATGAAGTCGGGGCATCCGCAATGCCTTGCGCCGCCTTTGGAACGGCGACAGGGATCTGAAAGTCGCGCTTCGCGGGTAACGGAGTTTTGGCGGGCGGTCCGTTGGGGCGTGGCGCAATCGCCTGTCAATTTTGAGGCGCTGAAGACGACAAACGCAGGGCTAGACTGATCCCTACGCGATTAAAACGCTGATCACGCACAACCGAATTCATCTTCTACATTGCTCGGGAGCACCCAATTGAATTTCAAGAATCTGTTGTTTGGGACCCAGCCGCAACGCGATGCGGGATTCCGCGCCCTGGACAGACTTCCAATCCTGGCGAAGTCGAGGACCATCGCGGCGGGCAACACGCCGGCACCCGATGGCACTACAGTACCGGCGAAACCAATCTGGTGGGTATTTTGCTCAACCAGGCCGCTTGGCTTCTGAGCAAAACCGGCCAGGAAATCAGCGGCTGCTGTATCCAGGCGGCGTCACGGGACTTTGCGCGTTTCGGGCAATTCATCCTCAACGGCGCCGCAGTCAACGGGCAAAGCGTCGTGCCGGACGGCTGGCTGGCGCAAGCCACCACAACGCGCACCAGCATCGGCCAGCCAGAACGCGGCTACGGCTACCAGTGGTGGACCTATGCCGACGGCACCTTTGCCGCACGCGGCATCTTCGGCCAGGGCATCTTCATCGTCCCCAAGCGCAAATTGGTGATCGCCTCCAACGCCAACTGGGCCGGTGGCGCCACGGACGGTGTCGCTGTCGCGTCCCGTGAGGCGTTTTATCGCTCCGTGCAGAAGGCGGTTGATGACGAGGCCACCGCTGCGCAGCGGTGTTGCTCCTGCGCGCTGAAGCCCCAGGTGGCCTGGTCGTCTCTATTGTCGTAAAGCCATTGCAGGGTTGTGCGGGTCAGGCCAATTGTTGATCGCGTTTGCCCAGAGGCAGTGTCGGGCAACTCCAAGATTGGGCGAAAGTGCTGATTTTCCCGAGAGAGGAAGGTAAGGAACAGATTAGGCCGCTAGCCCTCGTAAAACATGTGCGTATAGCTACGTATTTGGTAGCAAACCAGAGAATTATGTGCGTGGATTGGCTACCTCCCAAATTCCTGAAGGGCTTTGGCATCGGCTGAGGCGCTCAGGCGGTGTCCACCCGACACTAGCCGACTCGTGTCCCGGACACCAAACCGCATTGCCGAATGAATCCATCCCGTCCGCTTCCCCACATCAACGCCGCAAAGTGCACCGGCTGTGGGCGATGTGTGGGCGCATGCGGTCCCCACATCCTGAGTCTTGAAGTCGAAAACTGGATCAAGACGGCGCGCTTCGCAGACGCAATCCGCTGCACAGGCTGCAGCAAGTGCTCGGAAGTTTGCCCGTTTGGTGCGATTTCGATGCTTGCGGATGGCAAACCGCTGAATCTGCGTTGACAGAGACGAAGTCTGCGCCATTGATCGGTCAATCGTCGCGATCGCTATCCACCTGGGGTGGGCGATTGTCGGTTTGTGTGTCACCGTACTGACTTCACAAAGCCCTTGCTGCACAGTCAAGGTCAACGAATGGATGGGTTGGCCGCGAATCGCAGGTTGCAACCATACCTGATGAGCCCTGCACAAGCCCTTTTTTTCGAAATTTGGAGCACTCAATGAACCGCACCTCTTCCACATTTAGCAGCCAAATACCAAACCGGTACGCTGCCCCTGGCCCAACAACGGATATGCGCAGTTTTATTGCAACCGCATGGGGGGCAGTGGCCTCCGTCGCGGGAACGACGACAGGCAGTCCGCCCCTCCAGATGCCGGAGCCTGAGAAGCCGACACCGCTGCCACCTGAGATGCCGCAACCCGTGTTGCCCATCACTGACCCGTCTCCCACCGAAAACCCCGTTCCCATGCGCGAGCCACCCGTCACACTCCCGCCCCAGTTTTAGCAGGGTGCCGTGTTCGAACCATGACCGTGCTGATACAGCGCACAGCCCACTGCCAATGCGGCCATCCCATTTTTTTTCGCAACCACCTTTGTTTGCGTTGTGGTCGCGCGCTGGGATACGATCCCGACCAAGCAGCGATCCTGTCTTTGGAGCCCATCGATGACGACGCCACTGTCCCCACCTGGCGCAGCGCTGGCGAAAGCGTTGACAGCCGGGTCTACCGGCGTTGCGCAAACTTCAGCCTGGCGCCGCAGTGCAACTGGCTCATTCCGCAGTCCGATGGGGCACACCAGGAACTGTGCCGATGCTGCCGACTGAACCGAACCATCCCCGACCAGGGCATTGCCGCCAACGCGCTGCTTTGGAACAAGGTCGAAATTGCCAAACGCAGGCTGGTCTCTTCGCTGATCGCGCTGGGTCTGCCGGTGGCTTCACGCATCTCCGAAGACACGCGGCAAGGCTTGGCCTTTGATCTCTTGGTAGGTGCCGAGCTGGCGGCGGTCACCACGGGGCACGAGCAAGGCATCATTACCATCAATGTCGCTGAGGCCGACGATGTGGCGCGCGAGGCCATCCGCAATGCCATGCATGAGCCTTATCGTACGTTGTTGGGGCATGTGCGCCATGAGTCCGGCCACTATTACTGGAGTCGGCTATTGGATGGCGGCCTCTGGCAGGAACCCTTCCGAAGGCTCTTTGGTGACGAGCGCCAAGACTACGCCTGCGCATTGCAACGCCATTACAACGAGGGCCCTGCTGTGGCCTGGGAAAAAACGTGTGTCAGTGCCTATGCCAGCGCCCACCCCTGGGAAGACTGGGCGGAGACCTGGGCGCACTATTTGCACATGGTGGACACCCTGGATACCGCCACTGGATTCGGGATCGGCGACAACCACCTGAGTTTGCTGCAAGACCTTTTTGACCACGATGTGCTCTATCGCGAGGATCAAGGCCTGGTTCAGCCGGATGAAAAGTTCCTGTCCTTCGTCAACCGGTGGTCGGGCTTGACCAGTGTGCTCAACGAGTTCTCGTTGGGTATGGGCCTGCCTGATTTTTACCCCTTTGTTCTCAGCGCGGGTGCGGTCACCAAGTTGCACTTTGTCCACCGGTTTATCGAGGCTTTCGCCGACCCAACGGCAGCCCACGGGGCAGCGACCTAGAGGGCCCACACCGTTTTCAAGCGGCCAGCGGTTAGACCTTTTGCGCCCCACGTTCGGCCCAGGCTGCAACAACGTCATCGAGTCCCAGCCGACAATCGGCGAATTTTGGTTTCCATCCAGGCACCTGGGGACCTGGGGCGCCAGGGGGCATCGACAGTGCCGTCTGCTGCATGTGTTCCTCGCGAATGAAGAGGTGGGCAAGCGGCCTCAACCACAGCGGCAGGTGTAGTGGCCTGGGTCGGCCGACCCGATGGGCGAATGCATCCATCATGCGAGTGAAGGAAACCGGCAGGCCGTCCGTGGCGTAGAAGGTTTCACCGGCGTTGCCTGCATTGGCGGCGCGCAACAGGGCTGAGACGGCATCCGCCTGGTGCAGGTGGTACTGCGGCGCCCGCGGCTGGCCGCACCAGTAGGGCCGCCCAAGACGAAAAGCGCTTCGATAGGCGTGCAGGTCGGCGCTGTCGGGTCCATACAGGTATCCCAGCCGCACCACACAGGCTGGCACCGGCCCTCGCAATACCAGTTCTTCGCATGCGAGTATGGCTTGCACGGATGCGCGCAACGGCTCCTTTGGACGCAGGTGTCGCTCAAAGGCATGTATGAAGGCAAAGCTGGCATGGACCAGCAGGGTCGCATTGCCTGCCTGGGCCGCGCGTACCGCACGCCGGGCACCGGCCAGCGAGCGCTGGGGAAAGTCCTCCCAGGCGTGGCCATCGTGTAGCAGGCTGTTTGCCGGTTGGCCCACAAGGTTGAAGTGGATGTGTTGGGTTGTGCCGTCGCCGAGGCTGCGGGCAAGGATGCCACCCAATTCGCTGTGGCGGCCGGTGATGTTGGACTTCATGGGATTACAAAACCTTGATGCTTTCAGAAAAGCACTGCTTAAACCAACGATAAAGAGTCATGCGAAGTCAGTCTGTTCGGTGTCCGACAGACCATCGACTCCCCGCTGGCGATATTGCAGGTCTTGAAACCACCACACCAACAGGAGCAATCACCATGGTTGAATCACGCGAAGGCCAAGTCGTGCCCAATGTCATCTTCCCGATACGGGTCGACGATGCCTGGCAAAAGGTCAGCAGCGATGCAGTGTTCAAGGGCAAGACGGTGGTGTTGTTCGCGCTGCCCGGTGCCTACACACCCACATGCTCCGGCCAACATCTGCCCCGCTACAACGAGTTGGCGGGTGTGTTGAAAGCCAATGGGGTGGACAGCGTGGTCTGTCTCTCCGTCAACGATCCTTTCGTGATGGAAACCTGGAAGGCCGAACAAAACGCCGAAGGCATTGACTTCCTGCCCGATGGCAGTGGCGCGTTCAGTGCCGGCATGGGCCTGTTGGTGGATAAATCGGAGCTTGGCATGGGCCAGCGCAGTTGGCGCTATTCCATGCTGGTGAAAGACGGTCGGATCGAAAAAATGTTCATTGAGCCGCAGGAGCCCGACGACCCTTTTACGGTATCCGATGCCGACACCATGCTGCACTACATCAACCCCAGGGCCAGTGCCCCACCGCGTATCACGTTCTTTGGGAAACGGGGCTGCCAGCACTGTGCACGCGCACGCAAATTATTGCAAGCCAAGGGTTATCGCTTTGAGGAAATCGAGATCGGACGCCACGGTATCAGCCCCAGCTCGCTGCAGGCGGTGACCGGACGCGGCACAACGCCCCAGGTCTACATCGATGGCCACCACATCGGTGGCGCAGAGGAGCTGGCCACATGGCTGGAGTGATTTACACCGCCATCGCCCAGGGCCGCAAGTACCAAAGGAGCAAATTCCCATGACACCCATTGAAGTCAAGGTCGCCATCATTGGTGCCGGTACCGCAGGGATGGGCGCCTACCGGGCGGCCCGTGCACACACCAGCTCCATTGTCCTGATCGAGGGTGGCAGTTACGGAACAACCTGCGCCCGCTTCGGTTGCATGCCCAGCAAGTTGCTGATCGCTGCAGCGGAAGTCGCGCACCAGGCGCGGCATGCCGATCCGTTCGGGGTGCGCGTGGATGGCGTGCGTATTGACGGGGCGGCGGTCATGCAGCGCGTCCAGCGTGAACGCGACCGTTTTGTCAGGTCCGTGCTGAAAACGGTTGATGCCATTGCACCGGCCGAACGCTTAGCGGCCAAAGTCAGTTTTCAAGGCCCCACGATGCTGGTGACGGCCGAGGGCCAGACCATCCGCGCTGAACGCATCGTCATTGCAACGGGCAGCATTCCAGTGGTGGTGCCGGTTTTGAAAACCTTGCGCGCGCGCCTGCTGACGAACGAAAACCTGTTCGAATTGCCCACGTTGCCCAAGAGTGTTGCCGTGTTCGGTCCCGGCGTGCTGGGGATGGAACTGGGCCAGGCGATGAGTCGCCTGGGCGTGCGCGTCAAGATGTTCGGCGTCGGTGGCGGCATCGCCGGTATCCGTGACCCGGAAATTCGCGCCTGCGCCCAGCAAACCTTCGATACGGAGTTTTGTCTGGATGCGTCGGCCCAGGTGGAGTCGGTGACTGAAGGACCCACCAACGTTGAAGTTCGCTACCGTGGGAAAGCAGGCGACTGGCAGACCGAATCGTTCGACTATGTGCTGGCGGCGACCGGCCGGGTGCCTGATCTGGCTGCACTGGATTTGGCAGCCACCCAGCTGCCTCTGAATGAACGCGGGGTCCCGCTGTTCGACCGCTTTACGCTGCAGTGTGGCAGCAGCACCATCTTCATGGCCGGTGACGCCAGCAACGACATTCCCCTGCTGCACGAGGCCGCCGACCAGGGGCGCATCGCTGGCGAAAATGCGGCGCGTTATCCCGAAGTCCGCTCCGGCTTGCGCCGCACGCCGTTATCCGTCGTGTTCACCGACCCTCAGGTGGCGTCCGTGGGCTTGAACCTGGAGCAGCTGAACCAGTCTTATGCGGGTCGCTTTGCGGTTGGGCGGGTGTCCTTCGAGGACCAGGGACGCAGCCGAGTCATGTTGCGCAACACCGGCATTCTTAAAGTCTATGGCGAGACCGGCAGTGGCTTGTTTTTGGGGGCCGAAATGTTCGGTCCGGCTGCCGAACACATAGCGCACCTGCTGGCCTGGGCGGCCCAACAACGCATGACGGTTGCAGCCATGCTGGAAATGCCCATTTACCATCCGGTCATTGAAGAGGGATTGCGCAGCGCTCTGCGCGATCTCAGCCACCAGTTGCAGAACGACGGGGTCGTGGTTGATCCGAATATGGATTGCGGACCTGGCGGTTAGTTTGCAGTACCTGTTCGACCTTAACGCGATCCCACTCCAGTATCGACCTTATGTGTTGACAGGCAGCTGTTGATCACGTCAATGCGCGCGTTCACGCTCCTGTTCGTGCTCCCGCCGATTTCTTGGGTGCAATGCCTGGGTTGATTTTTCCAGGGGGGGCGGGCGCGAATGTGCGCTAGAGCACAGTGGCATCGGGGGGAATGTGCAAAACTTTGTATCCTTATAGTCACCATCGCCAAAGTTTCCCACAATAGAACTTCGAAGCTGGACATCAAATTTCGATCCCTCGCAAGCTAATTTCAATGATTGAGCGCTCCAAACCTTATTTTTTGAACCCGGCCTCTGCCGCCTGCGCGCTTGTGGCAATCGCATGTCTGACTGCCGCATCTGGAGTGGCAGCGCAGCAGTCGTCCAATGACGCTACGGCCGCTCCGAAAGTGGATCTAGAAGCATCCGTAGAGTCTGCACGCACGGCTACGCGTGCTGCCGCTATCTGGCTGGCCACTGGCGTGGACAGCTGGTTTGGAGACAAGCCCTTTAGCGAGGGCGGTCAGGTCACCGATGGAGAGCTCAATGTAAGGTTTTACAGCCGCCAGGACCAGAAAACAGACTATTCCGTCACGTTCAACGCACGTTTCAAATTGCCCAACCTGGAGTCACAAACCTACCTGTTTACCGGGCGTGACACCATTGCCGATATCGTTAAGGACACGCCTGCCGTTTTCGCCGCCAAACAGCGGTTGTTAAGGCCCAGTTCCACACTGGACAATACATTTTTTGCCGGGTTTGGCCGGGGGGTGGGCGATGCCGTCGATGCGCGTATTGGGTTTCAGGGTGGATTGAAGCTGTTTGCCCAGGTCCGCTACCGCAAGGAGTGGATGCCCACGCCAGACGATGAAGTGGATTTCACCCAAACGCTATTCCTGACGCAGGCAGACCGTCTCGGGTCTTCGACGGTTGTGTCCTATCAGCACCAGTTTTCTCCTACTCTCGTGGGTCGCTGGCTTAACGCAGTCCTCGTGACCCAAGTCGATACCGATGCCGAGTGGAGTAGCAGCTTGGGGCTTTTCAAGTCAATGGGTGAACAGCGCCAGCTGTCACTGGAAATTCTGACAAGCGCCAAGCAGAACACCGGTCTGTCGTTGACCGATTACGGTTTGCAGATGCATTGGGAACAGCCGGTTCTCAACAACAAGTTGATCGGCGAAATTGTCCTGGGGCACTTTTGGCCGCAGTCATTGGTTGCCGGTGATCGGTCGACGGCTTGGGCAGTGGGTACTGGCTTAAAGATGAAGTTTTAAATTCTTCCTGGCTGCTGGCTCCAGTGGCAAACGTTAGGGGTGTGCTACAGGACAGATCTATCGGCTGGACACGCCTATCGTCAGTGATGCCTTGACCTGTTGGAACAAAGGACGAATCCATGTACGTATTCATAACCACACTCATTGGCCCGGCCTTCGAACGGGCTACCGACCGGACAGTTGAGGCCCGGAATGGCAAAGGTTCTGGGGTTTTGCGCGATACCGGTGTTCCCGCCGCGATGCAGGACAACCCCGGCGCCTTCAATCCGAAGCGGGCGCGCCAGCCGCTGCAGGCTGCACCAGACTGTACTGTTTGATGCCACCGCTGTTGATGGCCCTCAGCGCGGTTGCGCTGGGCTGGATCCTGATGCCGTTCTATGGCGCGATCATGTGGGCGCTCATCATCGCAATGTTGTTTATTCCGGTCTATCGACTGCTGTTGCCGCGGGTGAAGCAGCGCCGCAATGTCGCCGCGGGACTGGTGATGCTGCTCGTATTGGTGGCTGTTGTGCTGCCATTTGGACTTGTAACCGCGTCCCTGGGACGCGAAGCGTCGGTGGTTTACCAGCGCATCGAGTCGGGCGACTGGAATCCAGCCCTTTATCTGCGCGGTGTGTTCAACGCGTTACCTGCCTGGGCTACGTCACTGATGGAACGCGCTGGCGTAGCGGACTTCGACAACCTGCAACGCCAGGTAACGGCAGCCCTGGCGCGGGGAAGCCAGTTCATCGCGGCCCAGGCGTTTGGCATCGGGATCGATACATTTGGCTTTGTTGCCAGCTTGGGTGTCGCGCTGTACCTGGCCTACTTTTTGGTGCGGGACGGCGACAGGTTGGCGGACACCGTCGAGACGGCGCTGCCAGTACCGCCGCAGTTCAAACGGGAGTTGGTCGCCAAGTTCATGGCGGTGGTGCGTGCCACCGTGAAGGGGAGCCTGCTCATCGTATGCATCCAGGGCCTGCTCGGCGGCATCGCCTTCTGGTTTCTTGACGTCAGAGGCGCACTGCTCTGGGCCGTCGTCATGGCTTTCCTTTCACTGCTTCCGACGATCGGAGCCGCTTTGGTCTGGCTGCCGGTCGCGGCCTATTTCTTTCTCACCGGCCACCCCTGGCAAGGCCTGGCGTTGGTCGCCTACGGCATTTTCGTGATCGGTCTGGCCGACAATCTGCTGCGCCCAATGCTGGTAGGCAAGGATGCGGGCATGCCAGACTATGTGGTGATGATCACGACCCTTGGAGGAATGGCGGTGTTCGGCATCAACGGTTTCATCATCGGTCCGACGATTGCCGCGATGTTCATTGCCGTCTGGCACCTGTCGATGACGGCACCGGGGCAAGCCCCTCTGTAATCGGTTATTTAACGCTTTGCCGGTGGCTAACCTATCAGCGCTACCGCCTTGATCTGAACCCAGACCGCCATGCCCTGCGCCAGACCCAGCACCGCCACCGAGCGCTGTGTCAGCCGCGCCAGCAGGGGCGACGGCCCTACGCGCAGGCGCAACAGGGACAGGGCAGGGTGGTGGTCACCTGCCATTTGCTCGACCGTGGCGGGGAGGCAGTTCTGGATGCTGGTGCCACTCACCGGCTGCAGTGCGATGCTGACGTCGCGCGCCAGGATGCGCACGCGCACCGGGTCGCCTATCGAATGCCCACCATCGCGCACCCACAGGCTACCACCTGGAAACTCGACACGGGCCAGATGCCAGGCGGCATCGCGCTCGGCCACCAGGGCATCCAGCACCACACCCACATCTTCGCCTAGCTGAATGGGTAGGTCCAGCCGGGCCAGGGTTTCGGTGAGCGCGCCGGTTGCCACGGCACGTCCCGCATCCATGACCACGATGTGGTCTGCCAGCCGTGCCACCTCGTCGGGCGCGTGGCTGACGTAAAGCACCGGGATATCCAGCGCGCGGTGCAGCCGCTCCAGATAGGGCAGGATTTCCTGCTTGCGCTGGTGGTCCAGCGCGGCCAGCGGCTCGTCCATCAGCAGCAGGCGCGGGCGCAAGGCCAGGGCCCGCGCCATGCTGACGCGCTGGCGCTCGCCGCCTGACAGCCGGTCGGGCTTGCGCTCCAGCAGGGGGCGGATGCCCAGCAGGTCGATGGCCGCCTCGAGATCAACAGATTGTGTCCCTGTTATGCGTTTGAGCCCATAGCGCAGATTGCCCAGCACCGTGAGGTGGGGGAACAGGCTGGCCTCCTGGAATACGTAGCCCAGCGGACGCTGGTGCGTGGGCAGCCAGTGGCCGCCGTAGCGCTGACCGCGGTTTTCGTCGTCCTGCCAGACCGTGCCGTTGACCGTCAGGCGGCCCTGCTGCGCGCGCTCCAGCCCGGCGATGCATCGCAGCAGCGTGGTCTTGCCCGATCCGGAACGGCCGAAAAGCGCGGTCACGCCACGCGCGGGCAGGTTCAGGTCGACGTCGAGCGCAAAGCCCGGCCAGTCGAGTTTGAATCGGGCCTGGATGCCGCCCATATCAAGCCTCCCTCGCAGGTCTGGGTCGCCAGGCATACAGCGCCAGCAGCACCCCAAACGAGAAGACCAGCATCACGGCCGACAGGCGGTGCGCCTGCAGGTATTCCATCGCCTCTACATGGTCGTAGATTTGCACCGAGGCCACGCGGGTCTCACCGGGAATGTTGCCGCCAA
>CAZMXB010000036.1:0-26405 GCA_964569855.1 uncultured Rhodoferax sp. | reverse complement strand
CTCGGCGCCGCCGCTGTTCACGAGGTCCACCACCTGGGCCTTGTCCTTGAGGACGCCCCACACGTGCTCATCGACCGTCTCGGCTGCGTTGAGGACGTGAACCACGCAGTCGTTCTGCTGGGTCACCCGGTAGATGCGGTCCGAGGTCTGCACCACGTCGCCGGGGGACCAGCAGGTCTGGGCGAACACGAGGTGGCACGCCACCTCCAGGTTGAGCCCGGTGCCCGCTGCAGTGATGTTGCCGATCAGCACGTCAGCGCCGTAGCGGGAGGTGTCACGGAACTGGTCCTGGGCGTCGAGCTTCTGCTTGGCCGACATGCCGCCGACGACGGACACGTGGCGCAGCTTCAGCTTGTCCAGCTCGGCCTGGAGGGTGGCGATGGTGAGCTTGTGCCAGCCCATGATGACGACCTTCTCGCCCTGCTCCACGAGGCTGTCCACGTACTCGGCGACGGCCTTGGCCTTGGCCACCCCGGCGGTCTCCCAGAGCTTCATGAGCTTCACCAGCGCCTCGGCACGCTCGGCCCGCTCGAAGGCGGCCTCACCCATCTGCTCCCGGACCCACTTGAGGAAGTTCTCTTCCATCTTGCGGTACTCCTTGGACTCGGCCTCACTCAGCTCCAGCGAGCGGTCGATCCACATCTTCTCCGGCATGTTGAGCACGTCGTTGCGCTCCACCCGGATGTAGGCGCAGGAGCGGAGCGCCGAGTGCAGGTCATCGTCACGGAGCCCGGTGGTCTTCTGGATGTTGCCGGAGAGGGTGACACCGTACTTGTCGGTCTCACGAGCCCGGATGGTCTCGGTGAGGCACCACTTCTGCTGGAACACCTGGAACGACTCGCCGCCGGAGAGGGCGATGGCGGTGCGCTTGCCGAGGGCACGCACGGGGGACCACACGTCGTCGGGGCTGTTCTTGGACAGCGTGCCCGAGAGCGGGATGACCATGCCGTTCTTCGTCGGACCCTGGAGCGGGCGGTCGTCCAGCAGCGCCGTGAGGCTCGGGGCGGCCGTGGGATCGACCGGCACGTACTTCACCGGGGAACCGTCGGTGATGGTGTCAGCGATGCGGTGGAGCGCCCGGGTGCGGCCCGCACGGGGGCTCTTGAAGCGCTGCACCTCGTCCACCACGAGGGCCGTCGGACCCCACTCGATGATGTCGAGCGCCCGCTTGCTGAGCACCACGGAGTCGGGCACGAGGAGCACGTCGGCGTCGGCGATCGGCGCCACCTCGGTGATGGTGACATTGCCGTACTGGTCCTCGACGTTGCGGGCCTTGGTGCCCTTGACCGACACGATGCGCAGGTCGGGGAACTGCCCCTGGAACTCACGCTCCCAGGGGTCGAGCCGGAGGCTGGGCGGGCAGATGACGATGACCTTGCCGCCCTCCTCACGCACGTGGTGGCGGGCCGAGGCGATGGCGATGCGGGTCTTGCCCATCCCGGGGGCGTAGCCCACGATGGCCCGGCGGAACTCGATGATGGTCTGGACGGCAGCGGCCTGGTAGCCGTAGTAGTCGAACCCGTCGGCCGGGAGCGGGAGCGTGAAGCCGTCGGTGGGCTCGGTGAGGGCCGAGCGAGCGGCGAAGCCCTCGACGGCTGCCTGCTCGATGGCCTCGCCCGTGGCGGCGGCGGTGGCTTCCTTGAGGATGTCAGCGAAGATGCTCATGGTGGTGGGGTAGCTCCTGGCGTGGTGGTTGTGGTGTGTCACTAGTATGCCTGAAGCCATATCAACATGTCAACTCTTTGGAGCATCTTGTTGATATGGCTATCAGGCAGGGTGTCACACTCCGACCAGCTCCGTGGTCTGGGCGAGCACCGTGGCCAGCACGTCGGCGCTGAGGTGCTTGCGGCACTCAGGTCCGAAGCCGGTGTTGCGAGAGGTCTCGTCGGTCAGGGACTTGCCGCAGCGCCCGCAGGAGCCCACCTCCTGGCCGAACAGCAGCTGCGCCGCCTGGCACTCCTCGGGGCTGAGCAGGGCCAGCTCCTGGGCCACGGCGATGCGCTCGCTGGTCCGCATGTCGATGGTCTTGGCGTCGCCGCCGACGAACCGCTTGACCCAGCGCTTGCCCTTGTTGGCGGGGTTCATGCGCCCGGCGTTGGTGGTGACCAGGAAGAAGTCGAGGTCGTTGTTGCCGGTGCGGCTCTCGATGGCGTACCAGCCGTCGGGGATGCCGTTCAGCAGAGCAGCCATGTCGAGCGGGACCGACTTCACGGCGCCGTTGGTAGCGTGCGCACGAAGGAGACACGCCCACTGCTTCTCGGTCAGCTCCTTCTTCCGTTCCCAGGTGGCCAGGAGCGACTGGAGGAAGCCGTCACGGTGCTGCTCGGGGGCCTTGACCCATTCCAGGGCCTTCTCCTGGGCCTCGGTCAGCGTGGCCTGAGGGATGAGCCCCTTGGCCACCAGCAGCTGCTCGATGATGGCGCTGGCCCGGCGGCTCGTGATGGCGTCGGCGTTGGCGATGACCGCCACGAGATCGGGGTGGACAGCGGCCACGACCTGCTCGATCTTGGTGAGCACGGCGTTGGGGATGTTGGGCTCCTCGGCCTTCAGGTCCTCCACGAGGGCCTTGATGTAGGTCTGCTGCTTGGGCGATGCCATGGTATGACTCCTAGCGGTTGTGGTGTGACACCATGATACAGGTATCGGGTCGTGTACACAAGTCAATGAGTTGATATGGCTATCGAGCACGGTACGGCAGCACGTAGTGCTGGTCGCACCCGCCTGCCTGGTGCAACGTGAGGACCCCGCACCAGCACCTCACCCGGTGCTCCCGGGGCTGTGTCGATGCGGGGTCCACGCCTGCTGCCCTAAGGCTGTCGGCGTCTCGCTGGGTGTGTCCGTGGTTCTCTGTGGAGTGTGTCATACCCCTTTCATCGGCAGGTTGCGGTGAGACTTGAGCTTACGGTGACACCTTCTCGCAGATGTCGCCGCCCGTGATGTCGGTGGGGATGTAGAGGACCGTGCCCGCCCTGACGCCGTTGACCGTCTCCCCGGGGTTCTCGTCCTCGATCACGCTGACGATCACTCGCCAGTCCACGTCGGACTGCCCCAGGCAGGTGGCGATGCCCTTGAGGGTGTCGCCCGGCTGCACGGTGTACAGGATCGGGGCGTCCCCTGCCACTGGCTGCGAAGGCAGCGTCAGCAGCAGGTAGACCCCGAAGGCGGCCAGCATCATGGCCGCCACGGTGCGGGTGCTCACACCTTCACCGTCTGGGTGTTGCGCACCACGTCGGTGCCCTCGGCCGCCTTGGCGTCGATGGCCGCCTGGATGCGCTCGGCCGCCCGGTTGTGGGTCGGCACGACGGTGCCCCGGAGCTTGGCGGTCACCCGAGCTGCCCGCACCACCTCGGTGGCGCTGAACTCGCCCTTGGCGAGCGGGAGCGGCTGACGCACGGCGTCGGAGTAGTGACACACCAGGAGGTAGCCAGCGCTGTTGATGAGGCAGACCACGGGGGCCTCGCCGGTCTTCAGCGGGAGCTGCACGAGGGCGTGCTCCCCGGCGTCGAGCGTGGCGAAGAGCAGCTCCAGCTTGCGCTCGTTCTCGGCGCCGCCGACCTTCGGATCCACGTCGGCCCGGATCTGGTAGACCGCCGTGGGGAAGTAGACGGTGCCCAGCTCGCCGACGGGCACGATGGCCTCGATGGCGTAGGGGCCGTCCACGAGCTGCGCAGCCTTGCGCTCCTCGGGGCTGAACTTGACCTTGGTGCCGTCGGTGGCCTCGACCACCTCGTACACCGCAGCGTCGGGGACCGAGCGGCCCGTGACCTTGTTCTTGGCCCGGACACCGACGGGGGCCGGGGCCTTGACGCCGGTCGTCTTGGTCGCCTTCGGCTTGGTGGCCTCGGCTCCCGTGTAGAGCGCCACGGCGATCTCGGCCTGGCCGAAGGTGATGACCGCCTTGCGGGCGATGCGATCGGGGGCGGGTGCAGTGTGTGTCATTGTTGGTCTCCTGACCTAGTGGGTTGTTACTTGCCTTGAAGAGTGTATCACACTCCTCGCTGGGTGTGTGTCACTCTACGAACCAGTATGTCAGAGACCCCTGACAGTGAAGCCACGCCGGTCGGCGAACGCACCTCCAGGAACACCTCGCCCTCGGGAACGTGGTGGACCCAGATCACCTCCAGGGTGAGCCCGGAGGTCGGCGACACGAACCTGTCGCCCTTCACGAGGGCGCCGACGGCGACCAGCTCAGGAGCCGGGGGGCGGCTGATGGCCATGCCGTGACCACTCCTCGGGCGCCGGGTGGATGTTGTGTGTCTCACACCCGTCGCACTCGGGACGGCGGCAGATGGCCCGCAGGCTGTGCGTGTGCGGCTCGCTGGCCCAGGCGTGCGTGTGGACGATCTCGGTCATGCGGCCGGGATGGTGAACGTGCTCGGCCATGTCGAGCCCAACCAGGATGGCGGCGAAGTCGCTGGCACTGATCACGGCGCACCTCGCAGGTCGTCGTAAGCGGCGAAGAACTCGTCGGTGAGCTTGTTGGCCACCACGTACTTGGCCACCTCTCGGAGGAACAGGTGCGGGGCCGACGGCTTGAACTGGTCGGCGATGCCCATGCGTCGTAGCAGCTGGATGCGCTCGCCGGAGCCGAGGTCGGCCAACGCCCGGGTGACACCGAGTGTCATACCCATATCAGGCACCTCCTCGGAAGGCCACGACCAGGGCCTCCAGGGCCTTGTAGAGCACCGGCCACTCACGACGCAGGCGGTCTTTCTGCTGGCGGTGGTAGGCCGGGCTGGGGCCGGGCACCGCCCAGGCTTCGGCGACGGTACGAGCGGCGCCCACGATGGCGTTGATGCGGTCGCTGAGAGCCATCAGCCGACCAGCACCTTGGCGCCGACGATCAGGACCAGCTGCAACGGCAGGTAGGCCAGCATCAGCGAGAGCAGGAGCAGGGGCCGGGACAGCGCCCGGCGCCAGCCGGTGAGCTTGGCCGGGTCGTTCAGCGCCCAGAGGCACGAGCCCACCACGATGACGGCGACCACGGCCACGTCGATGCCCGCCACGAGCCCACGAGCCACGAACAGCGCCGGACCGTCGGCGAGCCCGCTCACGAGCAGCCAGAGGATCGGCAGCCCTGTGAGCATGTACCAGATGATGACAGCGCCGACGGCGTTGAAGAGCATCACACTCATGGCAGCGTGCCAGCTGGCCTCCCTGGCGGGCATGCCGTTGCGTACTGCCCGGCGGGCCAGCGGCCGGGCCTGGAGGACGTTGATGACAGTCTGCACGGCGGCGGACTGCATGGTCTGGGTCATCGGGGTGCCTTTCGATTGCTGCGGTAGTTGACTTCGTTGGTGAGTGCGTCGGTCCACTGGTGGGTGGGCTTCAGGCGCAGCTCCGTCAGTGTGAGTATGTCACTCTTCTCGACGGATGACCAGGACTGGTCGGCCAGCCAGCTGACCGCCTGCTCGGCGTAGGCCATGTAGGCGATGTGGCGGCGGCGCCGCACCAGCTGGAAGGCGTCGGCGACCGAGAGCCCGAAGAGCGGCGAGCAGAGCAGCATGAAGGCCGCAGAGGGGCCTCGGTTCATGCCCACGTGGCAGTGAACGAACAGCCGGGCGCCGGGGACGGTCAGGGCCTCCTGGGCCGTGGTGTAGATCGACTCCCACCAGCTCGCCGGGTGGTCGGTGCCGCCGTGGGGGTCGTCCACGCCGAAGTGGAAGATGCTGACGCCGGGGCCGAGGAATCGCCGGTAGCGCTGGAGGTCATCGAACTCGGCCCGCAGGTCGATGATGTGCGTGACTCCCTGCTTGCGGAGCCCGTTGCACTGCTCGGCGGCCTGTCGGTGGTCGGCCTGGAGGTCGCCGCCCGTGGCCAGCGTGTCGGTCAGCCAGGTGATGTCGGGTTCGAGGGGGTGCCATGGGGCGGCCATAGGGGGTATCATCCGATCATGTCGAAGAGGGTGGAAGTCAAGAAGGAAGAGGCCGAGAAGGCCGTCCGGGAAGTGCGGGGTGGGTCGATCTGCGATCCCGACGGCCCGGCGCAGGCGCACCTCATTCGAGGCACGACCCACGTCGCCGTCTGCCGCCCTACGGCGGGTCCTGACACTCGCCCTCGTTGGCGAGCTGCTGGCCGCTGATCAGTCGAACGGATCCGCTGCCGCACCGGAGAGGTCGGGGGCGTCCTCGTTGCGCTGCTCCCACTCGTCGGCGAGGTACTTGACCAGCGTGTTCTGCTCCAGGATCGACTCGGCACGAGCCCGGTCCTTCCCCGGGAACATGCCCAGGAACTCCCAGAGGGCGTACTCCGGGCCGTGCTGGAAGAACGCCGCCGTGAAGCCCTCCAGGGCCTTGGTGCCGACCGGCGTGCTGATGGCACGGGTCTCGTACGCCATGCGGAGGGTGACACCCATCCGGCGGATGACCGGGCTGGCGATGAGCTGCTTCTCGATGGCCTCCTCGTAGCCCCACTGGATGTGCTTGAAGCGGTTGAGGAACGCCTCCTGGAGCTGGCCGGAGCCCCGGTAGCCGTCGTTGTAGGCGCCGAGGATCCAGAGGTTCGGCGACGCCTTGGTGATCTTGGGCATGAAGCCCGTGGAGCCCTCGACCGGCACGGCCTTGCCACGGTTGACGAACATGCGCCGGTCGTCGCAGAGCGGGTGGAGCGAGGAGGTGACACGCTCGGGGAGCATGGCCACCTCGTCCAGCTCCAGGATGCCGCCGACGGTGGCGGCGATCTCCACCACGCCGTCGAGCTGCACCAGGCGCTCGGCGTGCGACACCGGGTCGGCGTAGCTGGTGATCTGGCCGAACATGTCGAAGTCGGTCACGCCGCTGGAGCCCGACAGGGTGAAGATGGGGAGCGGCTTGGGGAAGCCCTCCCCACGGGCCACGAGCACGGCCAGCACCTGGATGAACATCGACTTGCCCGCCTGAGTGTCACCCACGAAGAGCACGTTCTGGCGAGACTTCCAGTAGCCCAGCAGCACCTCGCTGTCGAGCTTGCCGCCGGGGAAGGTGCGGGCGATGTACCGATCGACCACCGACGGGTCGGGCCGGTAGGCGTCGAGCCGGGGGTCCATCATGTCGGTGATCGGGTCGTTGACGATGAGCGCCGGAGCCACGGTCACCTCCGTGTGGACGACGGTCGGGACGGGGGGCGTCACGGCGGTCGGCAGCGGCGGGAGCACGGGGGCGGGGGCGGCGGTGGGCACGGTGGGGTTCTCCTGTTGGTTGGTGGGGATGGGGACGATGACGGGGGCCTGGCCCGGGGCCGTGGCGGCCATGGCGGCGGCGGCCTGCTCGGCCATGCGCTTGGGCGTGAGGTTCCCGTCGTGGATGAGGCGAGGCAGGATGTAGACCTGCTCCTCGGCGACGCCGTTGCGGACGATGCGCACCGGGATGCGGCGACGGAGCGGCGAGTCGTCGGGCTCGGTCACGTTGCTGACGATCTCGATCAGCTGGCCCTCGAACTCTCCCGCACGAACGGGGTAGCGGGCTCCCGGGATGAGGGTTGCGGCGGCTGCCATGAGTGACTCCTTGGTCGGCTGTGGTGTCCCATCAGTATGGGGTATCAGTATTGCCGTGTCAAGTCATATCCCTACTGAGATGTCGAATTGACAACACTCCCAGGTTCTTGCTATCGTTCCTCCCATGGACACCACACCACGCCCCGACATCGCCAAGGCCCGCATCTCCCGCAAGACGATGAACGCCATGCAGCGCCTCGCCCAGCAACAGGAAGAGGAGCAGCGTCGGCGCCGGGAGCGGGACCTGTACGTTGCCCGCTCGCTGGGCAGCTGGAACGGCGCCACGGCCACCGAGCGGACCGACGCCGAGCGCCTCGCTGTCGAGCACCGCCGCACACGCAACGCCTTCATGTCGGGCGTCGTGAGCCAGGCGAAGGCCGTCATGCAGGTATGGGGCGTCCGGGTGCCCGTCGTGGCGAAGACCGGGCCGTTCCGGGCCTACACCGACTGGCGCTCGATCCACGTGAACTACCCCGAGACCGGCCTACCCGTGTTCTCGGCGCTGCACGGCACGTTCGTCGGCCAGAACCGCCTCGGCGAGGTCGTGACGATGCGGGAGGTGTCCGAGGACCTGCTGGGCATCATCCACCACGAGTGCGGCCACATCCGCTTCAGCGTGCCCTACCCGAACCTGCTGAAGCTGGTCCGTGAGGACCTGCGCTTCTCCGGCCAGCCGGTGCCGAGTGACACCATCAACCCCGACCACCAGAAGTGCTGGAACCTCCTGGAAGACCAGCGCATGGAGCTGGCCGTCGTCAGCGACTCCCCCATCATCGGGATGTACCTGACCCAGACGGTCAAGAACCACATCATCGAGGTGTCCCAGCAGATGTTCGACCAGGACGAGCTGGGCATCACGGGCGCCATGAAGACCTACGCCCTGCTCGTCGGCCGCCTCTACCTGCCCGCCGAGGTGCGCAAGCTCGCTCGCCGTGACCTCATCCAGCGCCTGGTGGCGGGCGGCTTCGAGCTGGCCGACGCCGAGGCCAGGGCCGACGAGATCAAGGACATCGTGCGGTGCTACATCGAGGCCGACACCGCCGTGGACATGTGGCGCCAGATCGACCGGCTCCAAGCCCTCGACCTGAACCACACCATCGACTTCGATGAGCATATCGAGCAACTGCTCAACGAGCTGGACGATGACACTCTCCGTGAGCTGATCCAGGGCCTGGGCCTGGGCTCCGGCATCAACGACGACGGCGAGGAGGGCGACGGCAACCCGCTGGAGATGCCGGGCCGTGGTCTCTCCAAGCCCGACGAGGACGAAGATGGTGAGGGCGGCGACGGCGAGCCCGGCGACGGGTGGGGTGACGACACCTCGGTGACTCCCTACGACCCGACCAAGCAGGAGGACATGCTGCGGGACGCCTTCGATAGCGCTATCAGCGCCAACCACCAGCTGAACTGGTACCGCCAGGGGCTCGATGAGACCGCCCACGCCCTGTCCGACACGACCGGCGTCAGCGACGTGACCGAGAGCTTCGACGGCGAGATCATGGAGCCCGAGGTGCAGCTGGAGGCCGAGTCGATCGTCTCCGACCTGTGCGCCTCCTTCGAGCCCTTCCTGGCCGAGACGGCGCCGTGCTGGGTCCCGCAGACCACGAGCGGCGTGCTCGACGTGCGGGCCTACATCGCCCGCCAGCCGGGCCAGCACGACTTCTACCGCCGCTGGGAGGGCGACGAGGATCCGGGCCTGGACCTGGAGGTGGACCTGATCTGCGACGTGAGCGGGTCGATGATGGGCTACCTCCAAGCCCTCGGCCAGGCGATGTTCGCCGCCGGGCTCGCTTGTGACTACCTCAACGTCCCCTACCGGGGCTGGGTCTTCGGCAGCACGTCGGCGCTCATTCAGTCCACGGGCCGCATCTGGCCGGTGGTGCCGGACTGCCTCGGCGGTACGAACCCCGTCCAAGCCCTGGAGTGGATGCGTGACACCGAGGTGAAGGCCGGGCACCGCCTCGTGCTCTTCATGACCGACGGCCAGTTCGGCCACATCGACTTCGCCGACTACGTGACGGAGAACACCCACCTCATCGGCATGGGCTTCAGCTCCAGCCAGGCGCTGGCCGACCGCTACGCCGAGTCGCTGGTCGAGGACCAGAACTGCCCCCGGGCCGTCGGTATCACCTCGCTGGCCGAGATCCCCGCCGCCATCGGGCAGTACATCGAGACCGTGTTGTGACACACTCCTGATACGGCTATGCTCAGGGAGACACACCACCTGAACAGGAGCCCATCATGGCTGAAGTCATTGCCGCATTCGACCCGGAAGTGCCCGTCGAGCACGACCGACAGAGGAAGTACCCGTGGGACCAGTGGTTCGACGGCCAGATCTGGCGCCTGACGCCGGGCGTGGACTTCGAGAACCACTCCCTCGTGATCGAGCGCCAGATCCGCACCCGTGCGTCGGCCCGCAAGGTCGCCGTCCACATCCAGCATGGCCCGGAGTACGCCTACCTCAACGTCCAGGCCACCCAGCGCCCCGAGCCCGGCGTCGAGGCGAAGGTCCACGACATCATCGAGGAGGCCGTCGAGGAGGCCGTGGCCCTGGTCACGCACGAGCACGACGGCCACACGCAGTCCATCGGCGTGCCCGACTTCGTGGGTGAGCCCGTGACGGCTCCAAGCCCGGCCGAGGAGCCCGCAAGCTCCAACGAACCGGCCGCTCCGGTTGCAGCTCCCGTCCAGGAGGCAACGGAAGTTGCAGCTCCGGCGCCCGAGCTTCCGCCGCTGCCGACGGCGCCGGAGACGGTGACCATCGAGGGCATGGCCATCCCGGTGGCCCCGCTCCCGGACCCCATCTCCGAGGCGGCGTTCCAGGACACCACGCAGCCGGAGGACGTGCCCCAGGGCGACTCCAGCTTCGGCTCCGACTTGACGCCGGAGGGTGACACCGTGGCCGTCGGCACCGACGAGCCCACGCAGGATGAGCTGGACGCCGACACGGCGGGCACCTCCAAGCCCATCGAGGAGCAGACCTACGACGAGCAGCTTGCCAGCGTCGAGTCGGTGCCCGCACCGCTCCCGGCGCCCCCGGCTCCCGCTCCCGCAGGCCCGTTCCAGGCGCCGTCGATGCACCCGCCGCTGCCCCACCCGGCACCGCTGCCGCAGAACCCCTTCGGCGGCCTGCTCGGGCAGTAGGCGCCGATAGGGAGTATCATCTCCCAGGCGTACCCTTCCACCCAGAGAGCCCTCGCTTCGGCGGGGGCTCTTTGCTATTTGCCGTCGAAGTATTTACGGGCTTCCTCGTACAGCTGGGCCGCCTCTTCTACGGTGTCCCTGGTACCGAGATAGTGCAATTTCCCGCCCCGGCGGATCTGAGCGAAGTAGGTGTGCGCCCCAGAATGGGCGTAAACACCCCTGATTCCGGCCACAGAGGGCTGACTAGTTGCTATCGCCATCCTCGACCACCTGGCCGTCCACCACGTCCAATTCCTTGGTCGGAGGGGCCGTGACGGCGGGCTGGCGGGCGTTGGCGGCGACCTGGCCACCGAACAGCTGGGAGAGGATCCCACCGCTCTGAGCCGCCGACGCACCGGCCGCACCCGTGCCCTGCACGAGGATCTTGAACGCCCCGTTGGGGTCGTCCCGGTTCACTCGGTTGATGAGGTCGAACAGGCGGGTGATCTCCTTGCCGACCTGCGGGTCCAAGCCCTGTCCCATGATTTCCTCGGCGAAACGGCCCTGGAGGATGCGCTGGGTCTCCAGCTCGATCATGGCCTGCTGCATCCCCTCCCGCTGCTCCTTGGTCTTCAGCTCGACGGGCATGGAGAAGTTGCACTGCGAGCCCGGGGTGTAGGCGGGGCACGCCACGGCGAGGTTGCAGTTGTCGCACTGCCGGAGCGAGTACGACGAGCTGGTGAGCACCGTCTGCTGGCCAACGACAGCTCCGTTGGCGTCCTTGAGGTCCTTCTGCGTAGCAACAAGTGTCGGAAGCATCTGACGCACTGCCGGAGCCGTCGTAGCAAGATGTTGGTTGGGGATTCCAGGAACCAGCGGCATGGGTGCTGGGCCAGTAGTTGCTACAGACTGCTGCTTCGGGGCTGCGAGCTTGGCGGCCTTGGCGGCGAGGTGGTCGGAAAGCGCCAACCACGACCGCACGGAAAGCGTCAATAGAGCGTCACGGTCGGCCTGCAATATGTCATTGTGAGACACGCCCAAATCCCGAATGGCGACCTCGTGCTCGGCGGCCTTCATGTCCCTATCCCGGACGTTGTGGCGCCAGAGCTTCTCGGCTCGTGAGTCCCACACCTGAAGCTCACCCATGGCCGCCACGTTCCACCACGAGGTGTTCACCACGATGTCGAAGCCGTCAAGCGGGGCGCTCTTGCCGGTGATCACTCCGAAGGTGGAGGAGTGCTTCTTCCCGGCGAGCAGCTTGTTGCGCTCGGTCTCGACCCGGAACACCCGCTCGGATGCCATGACACCTCGGGGCAAGGAGCGGACCGGGATCGGCGTCAGCCCGTCCCAGAGAGGGAGATACCCGGGGTGGGAGTCCCACGCCTCCGGACCGGCGGCCCAGGTGGCCTGCTCGCCGATGATCTGGGTGACCTCCAGGAGATCGTCCAGGGTCGTGGTGTCGGGCGAATCGGTCCAGGCCAGCCACTCCAGGGCCACGCCGGGGTCGAGCTGGAGCCCGTTGAAGGAGCCCCGGTAGTTGCGGAGCAGGCTGGAGACGTTGACGGCGACCTTGGCCACCGCCTCGACCGTGAAGAGGGCGTGGAAGGCGGGGTTCTCGCCTCCGCTCAGCCAGATGTCGGGCACGGTCAGTCCTTGTTGGCGTCCGTGGCGGGGATGACACTCATCAGGGCGTCGGCCGCCGCATTGAGGAACCCCACCCCGGCATTGGCGACGCCCACCGGGCCGCCGCCGAGGAACTGCGCCGGGTTGAGCCCCTTGAGCGCCTGGCCAGCCCCAGCAGAGGCGCCAGCACCCTCGGCCGCCGTGGCAGCTCCAAGCCCTTCCGTGGCGGCACCAGCAGCGCCCACGGCCTCAGCGCCGCCGAGTGCTTCGAGGGCCGGACCGATGAACGCTGCTGCCATGAGTGTCTCCTTATCGACTGAACCAGGGCTTCTCGCCCGGAGGAGGCATGGTATCACCCAACGCCCCCGAGAGGGCTCGGGTCATGGCCTGCTTGCCGGGGTTGGCACGGTCGCTGCGGCTCATGCGGGCCTTCTGTGCCGGGGTGGCGGGTGGCCCGGGAGGCAGGGCGAGCATCGGCACGCCGTTGCCCGAGATCGGCGCCATGGGGCGGGGGCCGGGAGGCACTACACCGGGTCCTCCGGGAGTGTGGCCGGGGCCGATTTCCGTGAGCCCGATCCCAGCGTTGCCGAGCATGGTCTGGGCGCTGGTCTGGGCCGACGCACGGGGGCGGGTACGGAGCCACTGCGGCTGGGGGCCGCCGGAGGGGGCCGTCGGCGTGGCCTCAGCCAGCGGACGCCCAGCGAGGGCGTTGAGGCCGTCCCGGAGCCGCTGGGTGCGGGTGTGCTCGTACATGCGAGCACCACTGAAGCGCTCGTAGTAGGGGTCGGTGAGGGCCGCCGAGTGCGGGGCGCTGTTGCCCGCCTCGTTGATGCCCTTGTGAACGATGCCAGAGAGATCCTGGCGCAGCTGGCTGCGGCCGATCTGCTTGAGGGAGTCTTCCTCTTGAAGCTCTTCCTTGTCATCCATCTCGGAGCCTCCTGCGCTGTTGCTCTGCGGCGTGCTCCTGCTGTTGGCTGATATGGGCTACCAGCTCGTCCCAGGGCTTGTAGGTCGAAGCATACCTGGGTAGCACGTCCGGCGGTACCACCAACAGCGAGGGGACCCCTATCGCCGAGACCGCCCGTACCGCCGACGGATCGGCGTCGTAGTACATCGCCATCTTGTGGTTGGCGGCCTGCATCCTCGTGATCGCTCGAATCTTCCACGCCACCGGGTCCTGCTCAACCTCGCCCTCCATGGTGTTGATGGACACCCACGTAGAGAAGCCCTCCTGGAGAAGCCACCGTTCGATGGCAGCCCGGGGGGCTCGGGACGTGGTGAAGAAAGCCCACGACGTGTTCGGGTCGAGGGAGCGGTAGAGCGACAGGCCGAGCAGGTTGGCCGAGGAGGTGGGCGGGAGACCCGCAGCCAGCACCCCGTCGATGCTCAGCCCGATCAGCATGAGCTACAGCCTACGCCGGGGACCACCGAGAATGAAGAGCAAGAGGGCGATGATGGCGAGAACGATGAGCACGGTGAGAAGCATGCGTCCCTGGTACCCACGATCTCGCTCATGCAATCAACGCCTTCAGCCATGCCTTCCACTCCGGGGTCCACTGTGCGGTGACCTCGGGGTGGGTCGTCAGTCCGATGTCCACGAGCGTAGCCGAGATCCCGTTGGCCACCAGGGCGTCACGAAGAGTGACACCATTGTGGATGGGCACCACGGTGTCGCCGGAGGAGCCGTAGACCATGGTCGGCCGCTGGTTGGCGAGGTTGAGCGGGATCCAGTCGGCGGGGTTGAGCCCGGCGAAGTTCGGCGGGTTGGTCTCCTTGGGGATGCCCATGAACGCCGTGATGGCCGTGCGAGCGCCGCCGTAGCCGAGGGTGTGCGGGAATGTGGGGTCTTCCTCCCAGGTCTTCTGAAAGTCCACGACGGGGCTGAACACCAGGGCACCCAGGTAGTCCGGGTCGGAGCCTGCACCGCCGCCATAACCGTTGCCGTTGAGCGTCAGGTCGATGCCGCCAGCCCCGGCGATGTTGTCGGTGAGGTTCCTGCTCATCTGGGCAGCCAGGGAGATATACCCGCCCGAGCTGTGGCCCATGGCGATGCGCTTGCTGTGGTTCAGGTCGGTGCGGTTGGCCTGCACGTGCCGGGCCGCCAGCTTGGCGTCGAGGATGGGCTGGGGGAAGTGCCAGCCGGTGCCCTCGGTGTTGGCCAGCCGAACCCCCGTCGAGACCACAGCCACCCCCATCTGGAGAAGGTGGGCGAGCATGTCCTTGTGCTCGGTGGCGGCGCCGGAGTAAGTGCCCGAGACGAAGTAGTTCGTGGTGACCCAGATGGCGTAGGGCCACCCGCCCGGCGGGGGCGATCCCGGCGGCTTGTAGACGAGGTACCGCTGGTTGTCGTCGTCGGGGCCGTAGAGGGTGTTGCCGGGGTCGGAGAGCACGTCCCACTTGATCTCTTGGGGCCGGTACTTCTGGCCGTAGTCGAAGTTGAGGGCGGACACCAGTGAGGACTCAGCAGTGCCGTTCCACAGGGTCATGGTGACACCCGGCGTTTCGGTAGAACCAGTCCACACGCTCTGCCTGACGAGGGGCTGGGTGATCTGATACCGGGTGGTGCCCGAGCCGAAGTTGCCGTCGGCGAGCGCCGTGTCCCACGCCTGGATGTCGGCGATCTTCCAGCCGATCGAGCTGTTGAAGCTGGCGAGGTTGTCGCCCTGCACGCCGAAGCTGACCCGGTTGCCGGTCGTGTTCATGCCGCTGGGGCCGTAGGAGAACCCCATGATGGCCGACACGTCGGACCACGTGGCCGGGCCGGGGTTGTAGGCCCACACCTTGATGGAGATCTTCGGCGCAGTCGGCTGCACTGATACCTGAAACTGGTACCACGTGTTCTCGTAGAGCCGCCCATACAGTTCGTTGCTCCGGGCTCGCTCGGTGAAGGTGTTCTCCAGCAGGACGACACGGTGAGCGACGGAATCCGCCTCGAAAGGGGATATCGGCTTGCCCGTGAGCCCCAAGCCCCAGCGAACAGTGTCACCCTCACGGATCTCGAAGAAACGGCGGGTGTCGGAGAGCTGGAGCACGCCCGTGATCATGAAGAGGAACGAGACCGAGTAGGTGGTCATCGGCGAGTGATCCACGAACCCGTTGGGGTTCATGCGCCAGGAGATGTTGTTCTCGTTACCCACGATTGGGTCGCCACGCAGGCAGTTCACGGTGGCGCTGCCGTCTGGTGCCAGAAGGATGCCGCCGAGGATCAGATCCGTACCGGGCACGCCAGTCTTGGGCTCCGGAAGGGTGCGCACCCGGAACGGGAAGCCGATGTCATTGTGGCCCCCGTAGCCAGGGACCATGACGATCTCCATGCCCGTCTGGCCGATGCCCCTCCACTCCAAGAGCTTCGACATCAGGGCACCCGGATGACGATGGTCCCGGCGGGGGTGCCCGAGGGCACGGCGGTGGCGAAGCCCTGCACACGAACGACGCCCACGCCGTCGGCGCCCTTGAGCACCACGCCTGCGGGCCAGGCGCCTGCCGACTTCGGGCCGTACATGGTGTACGTCGCCGGGTCGTAGGCGTAGTCACCGTTCGAGCCCGAGCCCGAGCTGGGGGCGCCGGACGTGGTGAGGATGGTGTTCCCCGCAGCTCCAAGCCCGGCGACGGTGGTCTCCAGGGTCTTGAGCCGGGCGGCGAGCTGGTTGAGGCCCGCAGCGATGGTCGTCGGCGCCGGGCTCCAGTTGCCGGAGACGGCCGGGGTGAAGCTGGCCGAGGCGAGGCCCGCCAGGAAGGCGGTGAGCGTCGATGCACCCTGCGTCGGGTCCGACCCAAGCATGTTGATGATCGTGTTGACCGCCGTGGACGTGGCGTTGTGCAGGTTGGGGTGTGCCGGGTCCGAGAGGGTCTCGGTCGTCACGTCGGTACGCAGCAGTGCCGGGGGAGTCCAGGCGGGCATGAGTGTCTCCTTCTAGCGCTTCTTGCGGCGCTGGCGGCGGTTGCCACCCTTGCCGCCGAGGGCAGCTGCGGCACGGGGGCCGATGCTGACGTTGGTGTCCACGGTCTTGCGGCGACGGACCTTGTTGCCGTAGGCGCCGACCTTCCAGCGCAGCTCCTGGGCGATGTAGGTCTGGGCGTACGGGCAGTTCCCGCTGACGAGGTTGCCAGCCAGGGTGAAGCGTTCCACGCCAGGAACCACGGCGCAGAACACCTCCACGGTGGCAACCGGAGCGGCGCTCACCGACACGACCTTCCAGTCGAGACGCTCCTGCGACGCACGACCAATACGCCGACGGCGGTGCTTCGACTTGAGCCAAAAGGTATCGGGGAGGTCGGAAGCACGCAACGTCACTCGATATAGGGTACCGAGTCGGCCATCAAGGCCAAGGCGCTTGCGGTCCTGCACCTGACCAACGCTCACACCCAGAACGTGGCAGATACCTCGAACCAACTGCACCGACTCATAGTCAGCGGACTCCAGGGTCGCCTGCCCGTTTGAGGAGACACTCCCATCAGCAGCGAAGTATCCTGCCAAGAACCCCAAGAGGTAGGAACGGCTTTCATCGAACGAGGGCGCATGCTTCCACGCCTTGGGCAGGTCCACCACGTTAAGAGCCTGATCTTCGGTGTAGGACTCTCCCAACTTGACCGGCTGAAGCCTGTTCAACGGAAACCAGGCCGACAAGTCAAGCCTGTCTTCGCCGTGCAGTGTCACGTAAGCAGGACGCATACCCATGCCCCTAGTGCCGTCGCCGTAGACGATACCGTGCTGGATGCCTTGCGGTGAAGGTGTCTCACCGGTAAAGCTGAGAGGGGCGGCGTAGCAGCTGTCGAGAACATCCCCGACGACCAGCTCAGCAGTGGTTCGGAACTTCCGACCGACCGACCACCTATGAGTGGCGGTGGCTTGGATTGTCATGCGCTCCCGCCCACGAGACAACACGATGTCATACACGGCGTCAGTTCCATAAGAGTGGAAGCTCACCTCTTCCCAAGCGCCCCACTTTCCTCGCTTCGGGGGTCGAAGAACTTCGGCGGTACCTCCCGCCAGATCACGAATCTGACGGAGCCCTTGCCGAGTAACCACCTCGGTGCTGCCGTCCAAACAGAACAGGCAGAGGTGGACCTGCTGCTCCTTGGGGAGCTTGCTGGTGCCGATGCGCTTGCTGTCGTCCCGGAAGTCCCGGCAGCCCTTCTTGAGGTCGGGGTTGCCGTGGGCGTTGTAGCACTTCAGGGCGTCGTCCTTGAGCCCGTTGGTCTCCTCGACCACCATGTTCTGCTGCTTCTGGAGCCCCTCCTTGACGACCTGCATCACGTCCATCTGGACGAACGTCTTCATGTCGGTCGTCCACACGTGGATGGACTCGATCACGTCCTTGGGGTCCCGGCCGTGCTGGTGGCGGCCCACGAAGTCCTCCATCACCGGGTCGGTCTCGGGGACCTGCATCACGAGCCCGGTCTCCGGGTTGGTGAAGGTGTAGGAGCCCCGGGCGCCGTCACCGTGGTCCCACTCGACGGTGGCGTCCACGTAGTCCACGTTCGGCGGGCCGATCATCTTCTCGACCTCCATGCAGTGGGCGCAGAGGACGATACGGGGGTCGGATACTCGAACTTCGGACATGATGGTGATACTCCCTATGAGGTGGTGGTCTGAGGTGGTGGCGGGTCAGCCGATGTGGGACAGGTCGGGGCGGTGGCGGCCAACCTGCGCCATGTACGGCGGCGGGTCGCCTTGGAGCTTGTCGTCGTGGGCGAGGCTCTCGACCACGCCACCACGCATGCCGCCGCCCGGCTTCATGTAGGCACCGTCGGTGGCGCCCTCGATCAGCTCGGTCTTCAGGTCACGGTTTCGGATCTGCATGGGGTACACCCTAGCCTCTCTGGTGGTCGTACTACAGGCCCTGGTCAGGAACTCCTGCCGGGGGAACTTTCAGACGGGTCCAAGCGTGTTGCGGGCCGAGCCACTCATGTCGGACTGCGGGCGATGCGCCGGGCGTCCCTGGCCTCGGCCAGCGTTGCTCAGGATCGACCGAGCGAAGTCCGGGGCGGGCCGGAGGCGGCCGGTGATGCGGGCCTCCTCGTAGCGCATGGCGCCACGGGGCTCGGTGCTCGTGGGCATCGTGAAGGCGTCGGCGACGGTGTAGGTCGGCGGGTGTTCCACCTCGGGAGGGAAGTCCCAGATGGGGTACTGCGGCCGGATGGCCTCGATGTCCTCACGAGGGATCATCGCCAGGGTGAGGGAGTCATTCGACACGCTGGCGTTGGGCGGCTGGAAGGGCCGGTCGGGATGCCGGAGCACCTCGGGCTGGTACTGCATGGAGACACCCACCGTGTTGGCGGCCATCTCGGACAGCGCACGCTCGCCGACGGCGGCTCGGTCTACTCGGATGGCCATCAGCGGATCCTAGTGACGTGAGCGGGCTGGAACATCTCGTTGCGCTGGAGGGCAGCCGTCATCCGGTGGTTGCCGTCCTCGACAAGGACCTCATCGAGGGGGTTGACCGTGACGTACGGGGCCTCGCCTTGGGCAGCGCCGCTGGTGTGCGGTGCCCGCTGGAGCTGGGCCACTCGGTCGAGGGACACAGCGGGCTGGTGGGAGTAGACGTGCGGCCCGTGAGAGGACTGGATCGCCACCTCGGAGGGCCGATCCCACGAGTCGCCCTCGTAGGAGCGGTACGGCTTGCCGGGCTTGGTGTAGTCGATCTCGGGCGTGTAGGTGTCCTCGTTGACGTGCTTGATGCCGACGCCAACGTCTTCGTGGTAGGCCCAGCGCCCCTCGGTCGGGTGCTCGTCAGGATCGTCGGTCTTGAAGCCCTTCACGGCCTCGCCGTGGGGCTCGACGGGAGCCGAGACGTGTCGGGACTTCTCGCCGACGGCACGAGGCTGCGCTGCGGGCATGCCGGGGAACTGGAGCTGGCTGAGCATCAGTAGCCTCCGTCCCTGAGACGGTTCTCTCGGTTGCCTACGTGGGAGAGCTGGGTGTCGGCGAAATTGCGGGCCTCGGTGCGGGACCGGAAGCCAGAGCGGAACTCGAACGAGCCGGTGCGGGGGTGCTTGCCCTCCACACGCAGCACGGCCTCGGCGCCGGAGCCGGGCGGTGCAGGCTCCAAGGACACCTTCGTAGCGTGCTTGCCGTTGAGCTTGAGCCAGTTCAGATCGGGAACGTTGCCCGTCTTGCCCATCACGGTGAGCTGGGGCTGGAGCAGGTTGGGCCCCTCATACTTGGGTGTGGGGCGGGGGCCGACTACTCGGCCAGGGTGCATTGAGCGATCGTCCATGGTAGTATCTATCTCATGTGGAAAGAGAAACTCAGCCAGAAGCTGTGCGAGTGGTGCGGGCTTCCAGCGACCAACCTTACGGAGGAGGGCCGCTGGAGCTGCGACGACGAGCATTCTCAGGAGTCCGGTAGCCTCCAAGAGGCTGCGGACCGTTCGGAAGAGGATTGAGATTCTCGTCCCGGTGCTGCGTGATCATCATGCCACCCGAGGTGGGGATGTCTCCCACGTAGTTGCCTTCCCGGTCTACCTCTCCGATGGCGTCCTCGCCGTTGATGATTCCGTGGAACGCTGCGCTCAGGTGGCCGGTCGGGATGCGGGGGTAGGCGTGCGACACGTCCACCGAGCTGCCCCAACCGCCGAGGTAGGCGTGAGGCTGCGAGAGAGCGGCCCGGTTGTCGGAGGCGTACTGCCGGAGTGCGTCGGGTGAAGCGGGCGATCCCACGTCACCTTCGGGTGAGTCCCCCGAGGCGACCATGTAGCGGTCCATGGCCCGTCGGTTTCCGCCACGCCCAAAGGCCCGAACACTGAAGCCTTCGCCGTTGTTCATCTCGTCAGCGAGGGTCTTGAATTGCTGGCGGCTGAGCATCGGTCAGCTCGTCCGAGCACTCGGCGGCACCCAGGAGCCCGGAGGGCGTGCGACGCTGGCGGCACGGCTGACGAGACCCGCCGAGCCCTGGAGGGCGTCACCGGAGCCCGCACGGTCGCCGAGGGCCTGCACGAAGGAGCGGTCGTCCATGTCAGCGGCCGAACAGCCCCGCACCACGGGGGGCCGACGTACCAGCATCGTCCAGGATGTTGGTCGTGGAGCGAAGCGGGTTGCCTGGGGGGGGCATCCACGAGCCCGGCGGGCGAGCGATGGAAGCGGCACGGCCGGTGAGCTGGGCTGCGCCCTCGTGGGCATCGCCGGAGCCCGCACGATCACCGAGGGCGTCCACGAACGAGCTGGCGTTGGTCGGCTGCTCGCCGGACTTCTGGCCGTCGGGGGTGAAGCCCCGGGTCTCGGTGATGGTCTGGCGGCCGAGCCAGGTGGCTGCGGTGTCACTCATGCTGCTCTCCTCGCATCCGCACATGGGCGAAGCGTACCCCATATCGGTATCAGGTACCAGTACTACCCGTACTGCCGGAGCCGCTGGTGTCGTCCATGAACTCCGAGTAGTCGATGCCGTTTGCTCGGGAGGCACGGGCGTTGGGGTCGCCGAACCCACGGGCAGGCATGACGGGGAGCAGGGAGTCGGGGCGCACGTCGTTGGCGGCGGCCACTCGGTGGTGTCCGTCGGCCAGGGACCCCGACGACTCGTACGAACCCACCGAGTCCAGGCCCTTCAGACCGGCGGGGATGAGCTGGACAGGCCGCTGAACGCCCTCGTCCTCGATCCGATCAGTGAGTCCTACATCGTAGGCTTCCTGTGCCTTGCGCTCCCACACGTCAGAGACACCTTCGCCGTAGCGGTGGTCTCCCTCGAATGGGTCGTGCGAACTCATGATCTCCCGGGGGGTCATGAAGAGCTTGCCCTGGCCGCCGGGTCCGCTGAACTGGCCCGTGCTGAGGCTGGACCCGGCACTCACTGCACTACAGCGACCCCGGACGGCTGTACCGGGGTTCCAATTCCGGGACCGCCCGTGCTCCAGCGAGGTGCGAGGGTCTTGAGGGCCGAACGATCCACCTGCGAGTGGCTGGCCTGGTGCGCCGGGTCCACGGGGAGGTAGCCCGCCGGGACGTAGCGCTGGCCGGTCTCGGCCTGGTTCACGAGTGCTGACATCGGGCCGAACTCCACGGGCCACACGTAGTCCTGCGGAGCCAGGCGCTCGCCCTTGTGGACGCCACGCTGATCCCGGGGGCCGGAGCCGACCTCGGTGAAGAGGCGCTCCCGGCGGCTGTTCACGTCGCCGAGGTAGCCGTCCGGGTACTGAGCGTCGGGCGTGCGAGCGCCCATGGCTGCCCGAGCGAGGTCGAGCGGATCACGAGCCCAAGCCGTACCCACCGAGCCGGGCATGACGGGCGCCACGTCCATCGGCGAGGTGCCGTTGGGGTACTGCGGGGTCTGCCACTGCGCTGCTCCGCTCATGAAGAGGAGGATACCCCCTATCAGCCGTCCAAGCCAGCGTCGGCGGCTGGAGCCAGCGGGGTGCTGTTCTCCCGGATGAATTTGTACGGGTCGTGACCGCCGTCGGCAGGAGGGCCAGGAACGCCCGCCGGAGCCTGCTGGCCCTTCACGAAGTCGACGCCCTCCAGCTGAGGGATCTGCACGGCGATGCCGGTGCCCTCCACAAACGAGCGCAGGAACTGGTAGTTGGCGGTCACCTTCAACTCGGGGTCGGTGGCCGCCCGGCCCAGCATCTCCTCGATCAGCTGGCTGGCAGCCTGGAGCTTGCGGTCACGCTGGTTCAGCGCCTCGGTGAGGGAAGCGATCTGCTCGGCGCCACGCTGCTGGGTCAGCTGCTGGGCAACCTGCCAGCTGGCGGCGTCGATGCTGGCCTGCGCCAGGCGATGCCCGAGGGCGTCCATGATCTCCGTCGGCGGCAGGCTGATGTTGTCACTCATGTTGTTCTCCATGAGTGACATACTATCAGCCGGGCGGGGGGTTGACAACGTACAGGTTCGACTGCGTGATCAGCCCGGCGAGTAGGTCACCATGCGGGTTGGCGTTGCCGGAGATGGCGGTGATGCCGTTGCGAGCCCAGATGTCCCGGGAGCCTCCGGTGCGGGTGTCGAGGATGCCGTCGGTCTCCAGGTTGATGCCCCAGCAGCCGGTCTCCAGGATGATGGCGCCGTAGTCCCGCATGGCGACGGCGAAGATCTTGGCGGTGCGGCGCTTCGCCCCCGTGTAGCCCCTGCTGTCGAGCCAGTTCTCGATCTGCGGGTCGGTGATGTTGATCGCCAGGCGCATGCCCTCGGGCACCGTCTTGATGCGGTTGGCCACGGTCGGAGAGTTGTAGGTCTGCGGGTTGATCTGGCCGTTCTCGGTGCTGTTACCGCAGCGGTTCGTCGGGTCCTGCGTGAACTCCACACGAGTGGCGGGCGCCAGGTAGAAGCCGCAGCCGCCGCCCTGGGCTCGGGTGTCGCTGAAGCCCTTGGCCGGTGAGCACAGGGGCTGGCCGAACATCGTGCTGGTGACGGTGAACTCCAAGGCGTGTGCGATGACACCCTGATCCACCTCGATCGCCCGGGTGATCCCGATGAGCTTGTTGATGCCAGCGCCACGCTCGGTGTTGGTGGCCCCGTCGGTGATCGTGTAGGCGTTGCCCGCCGTGCCTGCGGTGACCGTGTTGCGCCCCATCGTGTAGAAACACTTGTGGTTCGGGTTGCTCTCGTTGAACCAGGCGTTGGTGTTCGGGCCGTTGGGGATGAAGGGCGGGAACCCACGGTCGATGCACTGGTTGGTGCCGAGGCCCGAGAGCGGCAGGTCGGTGCCGTTGTAGCCCCAATACTCACCCGTCGCCGGGTTGACCGCCATCATCAGCCGGTCGTTGCCGGTTCCGTGCTGCCACTGGTCGTTCCAGGGGATGTAGTCACCGATCTGCACGTGGTTGAAGGCCGGGTCGAAGAAGGCCGACGTGCTCTGGTACTCCTGCTGCATGAACGCACGCACCGTGTTGGTGCTCGTGGCCGTGCGGAGGTCGTGGATGGGGACGGAGTAGTCCTGAAAGGCGACGTTGAACGAGCCCGGGGCGGCTGGGTACCCGGCGTAGAGCCAGAAGCGGTCCTTCAGCGAGGCGAGGTAGCCCGTGGCGGCGCCGAACTGCGACACCGGCTTGTTCCAGCTGGCCGTCGGCGACGTGAAGCGCATGAGCCACGGGTCCGAGCTGGGCGTCGTGGTCGTGGTGGTACTCGCCCCGGTGGTCGTGGTAGCACCCGGCGCCGTGGTCGTGGTGACCCCCGTCGTCGTGGTGGTGCTGGTCGTGCTCGTGGTCGTCGTGGTCGAGCCGGGCGGCTTGGTCGTGAGCACCGCCTGGTTGTTGGCGATGACCACGCCGAGGCCGAGGAGCATGGCCAAGGCAATGGCGATGGCTCCCTTCGGCTTGGCGGGGGTGGATGTGGCCATGTGTGTCTCCCTTACTTGAAGATCTCTACGACGCTTGCGAGGGGGGTGAGAGTGAACGTGCCGCCGGTCGAGCTACTGACGAGCTGCACGATGAGGTTCTTGGACGTGGTGACGTTCTCGGCTGCGGTGCCCGCCATGCCACGGTAGACGCTGGAGTAGATCTCGCCTTCCATGGTGAGGCGCTCACTCGTGGTCGAGTTGATGTAGAGCATGCCACGCACTCGGATGGGAGCGGTGACGCCTGCGGCGTGCGACACGAAGATGGTGCCGCCGGTCGTGCCGTCCACCACGGTGGTGGAGCCCAGCTTGATCTTCAGGTAGAGGTTCGTGTTGTTGGTCGAGGTGAAGAAGTCGCCGAGGAAGTCGAAGCGCACGAGGTTGCCCGCCACCATGGCCGGGAGGGCGATGGTGAAGATGTCAGTGACCACGGACTGCGGGATGGTGATGGCGCTCGCCGGGCCGGTGCGGATGATGTGCGGGCCACCCTGGAGCGACACGAGCCAGTCGTTGAGGCTGCCGACGAAGCCCTGCTGCACGGCGAGCTGGTAGGCACTGAGGCCGGGCGCCCCGGGGCCGCCACCGGAGCCCAGCTCGACGGGCTGGTTCGCTCCAAGCCACACCGGGTACTCGGCCTGGCCGTTGACGAAGGCGACCCACCCGATCTCCCCAGCGACGGGAGGGATGGCGGCGATGCCGTGCAGCGGGATGGTGACATCCTGCCAGACCTGGGAGACTCGGACCCGGGCCGGGGTGGCCGAGGAGTCTACGACGAAGGCGGGGTAGATGCCGCCGTAGCTAGGCATGCCGCTGGAAGGTGGAGAAGATCATGAGTGACATATCCCCGCCCTTCTTCTCGTCCGGGACGGTCTGGAACTCCACGGTGAACGCCATGTCGATGGCCGGGCCGAGGTAGACACGGGCGATGGCGAGGGCCTTCACGGCCTGACCCACGGCGCCGTGGCCGACGGCCTTCAGCACCGGGTAATGGCCGTCGTTGATGCACTTGGTGACGGCGCTGGCCAGCTTCTTGGGGTCGTTCCTGGAGCTGACACGGAACGGGTCCCGCTCAGGCGCCGGAGCGGCGGTATCAGCTTCAGGCACGGGGGCTCCTCTGAGATCGTTACAGATATCAGGGGAGCATAGCCCCTATCACACCGGGGGTCGAGCCTCCACTACAGGAGCGGGCTCGGGACCTTGGCCGGGGAGATGATCTGCCCACCCCGCATCAACCATCAGCTCCATGAACTCGGGCATGGGCATGATGGCCACCATCTGCTCGAAGTTCGGCCGCCCGTGCATGAGCACGGCGATGAAGCCGATGTCGGCTCCGGCGTTCTGTGTCTCCTTCTCCAGCTGGCGCAGCCAGTCAGGGATGTTCCACTGACGCCCGGCCTTCACCTCGACGCACACGCCGTCCCAGCCAGCCACGTCGCCCTGGTCGAGCGCACCCTGGAGGCGGCGTCGCTCCACCCGCCGCTTGAGGTACGCCTGCACGCCACGGACGAAGACGTTCTCGCCCTTCAGACCGATGCGCTTGGACTGCTGGGGGCTGGCCACTACGCACCGCCGTAGCGGTCGTTGCGGCGGTTGGCGGGCTCCCTGCCGATGCGGCGGGACAGCTCCCGGCTGACGAAGTTGCTGGCCCGGTTGACGGACTCCATCGTGGCGGTGAGGGTCTTCATCGAGCGCTTGGCCTGGGCCGCAGCCTGCCGGGCCTCGACCACCTTCTCGTCGGCGGCGGCCGTGAAGCGGCGCTCGGTCACGGTGCCGGTGGCGCCCGCCTTGGCGATCGACTCGGCGATCTCGATCTGCGCCTTGGCCCACAGCTCGGAGCCCTCCTGCTCGGCCAGCACGCTGGCGAAGAAGCTCTCCCACACCACGTACTGCCGGAACAGCGACATGAGGAAGGAGTCACTCACCTCGGTGATGTCCTCGGGCAGCTCCGGGATGTCGAAGCCGGGGAGGCTGCTACCCCACGCCCGCCATGGCTCGGCGGCGGGCTGCGGCGGGGGCTCGCTTGATGGTGAGGACGGGAGCTGCGGGGAGGGCAGCTGGGGCGGGGGCGGTGAGGTCGGGCTGGACGACCCCGGGGGGCGACTGATCATTCGTGCTCCAACATAGTGTCCGATAGGCGCACTTCCTGCACGCCGGTGTGTCCATCTTACGCTCTTCTGCCCAGGCCGGGCGGCTCGGGGCGATCCCGTAGCGGAGACCGTCGGCGACGGCCTTGGCACCGGCCAGCTGGGAGTCGATCAGCTGCTCGTTGTAGGTGAGCACGAACTCCTTGACCTTCTGGGTCGGCTTCCACTCGTAGATGAAGACGATCTCGTTGATCTTCGGCATGATCTGGTGGCCAATGAGGAGGTTCCAAGCCATCGCCATGCGGAGGTAGAGCATGCCCTGCCGGATGTGGGCAGCGAAGGGGCGCTTGATCCTCCACCACATCTGATCCATGGTGATCTCCCCCTTGAGGAAGGAGTCATACAGGCTACCGTTCATCACCCGGACGGTACCGAGCCCGATGCTCTTCACCTCCAGCAGGCGGGGCTTGTCCGGCAGGATGAGCACGCCGTCGGTGTGCCCGATGAGGGCGTGGCTCGGCAGCGAGAGCGGCGCCTCCTTGTAGAGCCAGGGGTCGGGGTGCCCGCAGCGTGGGCACGGGCCGAGGTCGCAGCTCTGCGCCCAGGTGTATATCTCACACCGGAAGCACTTCCACTTTCCCCAGAGGATCCCCATCTCCTTGAGCCACAGCTGCCACTTGGCGTGAATGTCGTGGCCCTCCTCGAAGATGCGCAGCGTCTGGAAGCCGAAGTCCTCGGCCACCGCCAGGTGGGGAACGGCGATGGAGAAGTAGTCCTTCCTCGGACACCAGCGGTTCTTGCTGATCTCGCTCGGGTGGAGCTGGGTCATGTCCCGGTCGCCGTC
>CAZMXB010000035.1:2234-26765 GCA_964569855.1 uncultured Rhodoferax sp. | reverse complement strand
ACGTCGTGATTATAAGGATAATCATGACGCACGCGAAGCGCATTAATTGATGGGCGGCGGCGAATTGCCCGGGAAGTGCTGCTGGTGGCCATAGAGCCACCTCCTGCCGTATTGGTGACATCCACGGCACGGCGAACGCTCACCCGTTGCCTTAAGAACAGTGCGCAGGCGCAGATGGGAAACTGGACGTTTTGCCGCCCTGCCCTAGCTTGATCTTGACGGCCCTGCCCTACCCTAGCGCCAAAAGGTGGCCCCCCGGGTGTGATTAACTCAACAAGCTTACGTTGAGTCCAGCGACACGATTGAAAGCAGGATCGCCGGTCAGAAATACATGGCCCTTCCCGAGTTGCAGACAACTAGCCGCCTGAAGGCAATCGGGGGTCTTTAGACCATGGGTTGCGCGAATATGGGCAGCCAACTCAACAACCATCTGGGACAGTTCGATCCATTTGAGATCCGGGAGTGCAAAAAATGCGTCGTACTTCTGAAGAAGTTCCTGGTTGTTGCTCTTCATTGGGCCCACACGGCACTCCAACCAGGTCAGGCGGCTAATGCTGGTGCCAATCTTAGGATGGGAAGTGGCGAGCTCGCCCAATACCTTGCTGGTCCTTGATGCAAACGGTTCGGCACCCTCAATCTTGTAAATGAGCGCACACGCGTCCAGAAAGACGATCACCAGGCGCGCTCGCTTTGCAAATCAGCATCGATAGCAGCTTTGCTTCGCTCCCCGGTGTTGGGCTGGGCAACCAACCACTCTAGAGCTGACATGCCAGGCACACTCTGCGAGCTTTTATCAAGCAACCGCTGATATTCGACCTCAGAAAGAATTACGGCCGCCATTTTGTTGCGCTTTAGGATATGCGCTGGCCCAGATCGAAGCCGGTCATTGATTGCAGCCATTCCGCGACGTTTGATCTCCGATATCGTGAGCGTGTTTTGCATTGGCCTCTCCTCAGTAGCTGAATGATACCAATATCGGTGCGATTCAGTTTAAATTCTACTGCCGATCCGACGACTTCCTCCATTTGCATTGAGCCTTCATACACATTCGCCAACACATGGCGAATGAGGCCATCCCAGTTGCTAGTCAAGTTGGCTCACCCGAACCGGCGACGATCTGTTTGCGCGCAACATTGATCCGGTATCTGCGTACAATCTTGATCGAAGCGCAGGAAGGCATTACCCGAGGGCGCCCCTGTGTAGAGAGTTGACGGCCTCCCCTGTGGAGGCCTTTCGCTTTGTGGGACCCAACCAGGTGTTGCGGTCTGCTTGTTTTTCGTTCGATTTAGGAGTTTGGTAGACCCCTGGATGGCTCGCCGGCTTGTTTCTAATTCCGTCGAACTCGGTGGAATTGAAACCTGGATTGTTGACTCGACTCCACGCGCCCAGGAAGACGGTACTTCGAACGTTTTTCGGCAGACTTCCTGCTTCAATAGACGGCGCCAGAGAAAGCACGCGTTGCTTTGGCCTGTGATTCTTGGGCACCCAGGCGATTCTCAACCCGGCCGTATTTTCTGTGGATTGTGGCAACCGCCTGTATGGGGTATTCGGTAAAACAGTAGTGCTCGTTACAGTCCTTGAAGGCGGCGCTGCGCTCCCCGAGCTCTTGCACCGTCCTGCCTTTTAGCCTGGCTGTGGCTACCTTCCAGGCCTTGGACTGGCGCATCTGGTCCAGTGCTATCAATGCGTCCCAAATGGCAGTATTGAAATTCCGCCCCCTGCCTCAAAGCAGGAGATCCTCACAAAGTCTTGAACCGGGCAAATTGCTTGAGGGGCGGTTCAGTGATTAGGGTGGGCTTTGGCGCGCGCTGGATGAATCAGACGTTCTTCTTGTACTTGATTTATTGCTTAGTGATTGCAAAGGGAGCACCGCCTAGGGGGTCCCAAAATGACTGTTCGTCCATAGCTTTTATTGCACGGGAAGTTCGGACGGAGTTCACGCGAACTCAAACCTTTGATCAGTCGACACATTCCGTTCTGCGGATCAGCGTCAACCGCCCGAACCAACTCTTTTCACAACAGCAAGGGCGCCGATGCTGGTTTGGTTTTGGAACTCTACGGTGACTATATGTATCCAGGCATTCGTGGGCGCACATTGATCCCAACGAATTTTGAAGCTCCGCAACTCAGATTAACGCCTGGGACAAATTGTTGGCGGGTCCATTCGAATGTCTCTCGTTGTGAGGGGTCTCCCAACAGAACTTCCCTTGCGGCTTGCCTCTTGATTTCAATTCTATCGTCGATGCCGTAGTGAGGTTGGGTCAGACGTTTAGCATTGGCGGAGATCGAATGATTGGATCTGCCGTTATGTCCTGCAGGTCCAAATCCTGCGCTGAGTTCTATTTTTTCAACGCGCCGCCGCCCTGCTCCGTTTGTTTCAAGGCGATCATCAAATCGGCATCGCCGCCTATCAATGGTTACTGTCTAGACTCATGGAACCTTTTGCTACCAAGTTCGGGCTCCAGATTTTTTACTCACTACCGGCGGGAAGTTGGAGCACCGCTTTTTAGTCTCAAGGTGAAGGAGGTTTCAGAAGCTGATTTTTCGGGAAGATTAGCAATCACTTAAACAGGTGAACTTTCGGATCCTTCAACAATTGATTTATCAACTAGCACCCTTCATGGCAACGCAAATCCGCCTAAGTATGTGACTTTTCCTCTACACGAGCCCTGCAGACCGGCGCACCCAATCCAAGCGAGGGGCCGCGCTGGCAGCGCGATGCAAACTCAGGTCGCGTTGCATTGTTAAATACGACGATGGTAGAAGAGCCTTTTGACGGGATTCCGGTGGTTATGCCTTTGTCAGCCGCTGCTTTACCGTAGAGCACTCACAGGTCAATCCCAAAAGTAGGGCGTTTAACTCGCTATTGCCGTAAAACTGCTTTTGTGCAGCTTCAATCTCTGTGCTAGTGCTCTACCGTAGAGCACCCTCCTCCACTGCCTAAGAACCCGTATACCGGAGCAATTGCAGCTGTCAACATTTGGTTAAAACAATTCCTGATCTAACTCTCATTGACGATGAACTAACGACGCTTCCAACGCCAGCTAACAAATCTCAGGGAAACATAATAGCCAAAAAACGACTGGCTCGCCTGCGGCGACCCTCGTTTCTATAGGACACGAACAAGTGCTCTACCGTAGAGCACTTGAGCCCTGACAACAAAAAAGGGCGGTTTACCCGCCCTTCCGAGACCGACTCACCCAAAACAAATGCTCGTCGCCATCAGTGCTCTACGGTAGAGCACCCCCATCCTTCAGCACCTCAAGAATCGCATTTTCAACCTTCGCAAGCATCGTCTTACTCAAATTCGGCAAATCAATGGCGACCTTGTCCTTCATAACAGACACCTTGAAAGCTGACTTCCCACCAAGCTTAACAACATGAGAAACACTCTTGGGGGGCACGTCACCCGAGCCGACGAGCAAATCGTAAACATCAGAAGCCGACAACTTAACACCGGACACACGCTTGGCAGCTATATCCTTGGCACGCGACAACACAAGATCGCGGTTTACTTTCACTGCTTCACTCAGAGGGGCAGACCATCGGTACTGAATATCCAATGGCGAACTGAAAGCATCCAGCACTGCCTTTGGCAGGCGTGCAATATTGATAGCGGTTGACACGTTACTCGATTGAAGTCCCAAATCCTCCGCAAGCTTTCGCTGGGAACCAAACAACCCTTCATCAAGGGCACGCGTGTACATCAAGCCTTGCTCAAAGGGACGTAGGTCCGCACGCAAGCGGTTCTCACGGTCCATCTCCTTGAAAAGCTCCTTGTCATCAATAGACTCAATCGTGGCTAGAACAGAAAGACCCAGTTCAAGGCACGCACGATGACGCCGATGACCGAAGACGATCTCGAATTCCTGCGGCGATGAACCCGTGATCGGGCGAACCTTGATAGCCTGGACATTCCCCCCCGCCGATTCGATCTCAGCCTTCAAATCTAAAAACTCTCTTCCCTCAAAACTGTAGGCATGGCGATTAGCCCAACGGCTAGGCTTGATGAACCTTGGGTCTAAGCGCTTCGAAGGCACGACACCTTGCCACTCGGCGTTAACCGCAACTAGATCAGCACGCATTGCATCAATTGATTTCTCGGCGTCGTGAAGTTGCTTTTCAAGTTCAGAAACCTTGCCACCCTGCCCCGCCATTGCCAAACCGATCTGAACTGAATTGATCTGTCGCACCGGTGCGTCAGCAGAAGATGCCGACGCAGGGGAGGGCGCGGCCACTTTGTTCATCATCTGGGTAGCCAGGGCGGCCTTTTCCCGAGGGCTTAGTTTCGTAACCATCACACTTCTCCTTTAGCCATCACTGCATCTGTCTTCCTGACCGCTTCGGCGTTTGCTTCCCAAACACCCCAAATCTGCTTTTCGACATAGTCAACTAGCGACTCATAAGCATCGTGGGCACGCTTGAGCGTCTTCGCTTGCGCAGATCCAACCTCCATGTCATAAACGGTCCCGAACTCTGCACTTGCGCTGGCGGCAATACTCGTTTTTGGAATCTCAACTGGCAAGACCTTCGGGCCGTAGGCACTGACAATCCAATTCCGGATATCGTTTGAAATTAAATCAGCCTTGTCAACACGACTGAGCAAAATATCAACAAACGAGTACTGCTTGCTCTCGCCTCGAGCTTCAAACAGAGAGCTGCATACCACTGTGAATAGACTCCAGAACTGCGCACTACTAGCGAAGTCCAAAGCATTGGGCGGAAGAGGCATCAACACCCCATCAGCGGCGATCAGCGCATTGATGGTGATGTAACTTAAAGATGGAGGCGTGTCGATAATAATGATGTCATAGACGTTACGAGCCTCTTCCAGTCCCGAATCCAACACACGCCAAAATGCGAAATCTGGATCGTTGGCCTGCCGACTAGGTAGCAAGAATTCAGCATTAAAAAGGATTGGTGCGGCTGCGACCAAGTCAATGCCATCCCAATATGTGCTCTGGATCGCGGGCATTATCGAATCGGACTCGCCAGTGCACAAGCCCAGGATAGTGCCTTCCGCCTCGACCTCAGTATCCGGCAATACACCAAACAGCGTAGTGAGAGACCCCTGCGGGTCAGTATCGATCACCAAAACCCGGTGCCCCCGCAAACTGAGTCCTTGCGCTAGCGCCGCAGCAGTCGTTGTTTTGCTAACGCCCCCTTTGTAGTTCGCAACGGCAATAGTCGTTCCTGAAGCTAGCTCCGGGTCACGCAATGTTTCACTGCGAAAAGTCTTGACCCACATCCGGGCCTCTTCCAACGACCACTCACGCCGACTAACATCCGGTCGTTCTCCACTAGGCAATTCACCCTTTTTGGCGTAATACATGACTTGAGCTCTCTCCAGCCCGCAAAGCTCACCGAGCTGGGTTGAGTTGAACAGGGGAGGGGATTTACGGGCTTCCGGGGCTAGCATCGAGCTACGTGCTTGATTGATGACACTCCCCGCATTGAGAGCAAGTGCGTTCAGTGCTCCAATGTCGATCGTCGAATAGATTGGTTTCTGTTTAGTGCGCATTACATTCTCCTAGTTGCGAAATTTTAGCGTAACGTTACGAAAAACGTAACTATTGCTGATCAGGCACGATGAACAAGAAAGAGGAAGTTTGTTGCCAAACCTGATGATTCATCCTGGGGAACACCATGGAAAGTGGAAGATTTTCCATTGACACTGGTTTTAGGACTGTTTTTAGAGGGCAGATCTCTCAAAGTCATCCTGTCTTTAGATCAAAGTCTTAAGAAGAGTCTTCAATACAGTTCGTACCCACCAATTCGACATTTTCTCTTTTTAAATCAACAGCTTGGCGCACACTGATGTCCAGCGTTGTACCGCTAGATGTCCAACTCTATACCGCAAACCGTCCAGATCTATACCGTTCGGTGTCCAGCTCTGTACCGCTGGACCGTGAGGCACAAATTTCTTAAAGAACATTTCGCGGAATAGTGGTTTTGCAAAGCTTTTTGACAAAAAGAGCAACATGGATGTCCAGAAATGGTCTCAAAAACATGGAAAGAACCTGTTTTTCATTGCACGATGACACCGAATGTCCAACTCTATACCGCTAATAGCTGACGCTGTTTTGCTCTGAAGCTCAGAATGTCCAAAAATAGGTATACTATTCTGGACGAAAAGATCACTCATGAACGACAATACAAGAGACCAACTGAAGATCAAGAAGCCAGTTCAATCGCTGGTGCTGATCCCAAAAAAGGGCAAGCTCAGTGTTGTCGCTCGCAAGTTGTACAACGTCGTTTTGCATTCGACCATCGCCCAAATAGCAGAGTTCGAGCTCCAGGGCAAAGAAGTACCTGCCGACCACTTGTTTGATGGACGCTTGATAGACCTGGTGATGCCCATCCAGGTGGGGCAATCGGACCTAAGGGCCAAGGCGAAGGAGTATCTGCAACAGATGTCGGAGATTCGCTTGGACTGGGAGGCTCCCGATGCCCGAGGCAACATTAAATGGACCAACCTAGGGCTCTTAGCAGAGGCGCAGCTGGAAAAGGAAAATCCCAATGATCCCAAATCTGACGTCATCGTCCGATGGGCGTTCCCGCCAACCATCTTCAAGGAGCTTCGTCACCCAGAGATGTACGCTCAAATCAGTATTTATCAGATTGCCAAGCTATTCACATATGAGGCCGTGGCTTTGTACGAGATTTGTGCCAGATACAGAACGAATGCCGCCGGCGTCACAAGCCTTCAACAGCCGCTCTGGTGGATTAAGGCTTTATCCAACAAGGTGCCGGACCTCGATCCGAAGACTGGGGAGCCGAAATGGCGGGAATGGCGTAAGTTCAAGGACGAGAAAATCAAAAAAGCGGTAGCTGAGATCAACGAGCAAACTGATCTAACTATTGAACTCATTGAGAAAAGGGAAGGGGTTCAATTTGCCGTCAAACGAAAGGCGTCCGAGTTCTTGCCGGCACCTAACAGGCTCAATCCGGAAATTGCCGAAGCTGCTTTGAAGCTTGGCATCAAGCTTACGGACATTGCCGCGTTAATACGCAATGGCCAATCAGAGCTTGGACTGAAAGCTGCTTTCACAAAGATGGCCAAGCAAGACCCGGCAACCATTTCCAGGAAATTGGCATATTTGAACAAGATTTTAGAGGAGGTCAATCCGCTCATCGCTGATGGCCAAAGACCGGATCAATACCTCCAGCAAACAGTCTTGCCCCCTCTGGCCCAGGCTACACAGCGTGTTGAGCCCTTGAAAGTTGCTTTGTCATACAAAGATGAGCGGCGCGCTGAGATCAGAAAGGAATTCGTTCAACTGGAGAAGCCCGGACAACAGGTCTTTGCCTACGAAGCCCTGGCCGAACTTAAATCAAGCAAACTGGCCACCCCGGCAATGAGTCTCAAGGTTGAGTCGGGTACTTGGGAGTCGGCACCAATCTTGTTTTCAAAGATGGTCGAGCTCTATGCCGTTGGAACTTACGGCAGTAATTGGGGAGTTGAGCAATCCCAGACAGACAATATCTGACGGGCTCCGATCTATGAATGAACCTCTCGACACGCCCTTGAACCAACTCCGTGTGCCGCCGCACTCCATTGAGTCCGAATGCTCCTTACTCGGAGCACTAATGTTGAACAATGGCGCCCATAGTCTGATCGTAAGCCTGATTCGGCCTAAAGACTTCTACCGTCATGAGCATCAGCAGATTTTCAAGTCCATCGAGATGCTGATTGACAAGGGTAATCCGGCCGATGTGGTTACCGTGCATGAGCAGTTAAACAGCATCGGCACGTCCGATGAAACGGTTGGGCTTGCCTACCTGAATTCGCTCGCACAGTACGTTCCCAGCGCATCCCACATCACACGGTACGCGGAGATCGTCAAGGACAAATCTATCTTGCGGGAACTGATTGCTGTCGGTGATGAGATCGTTGGAGCAGCCTTTACCAGTGGGGACATGACCACTGCAAGCTTGCTCGAGCGGGCAGAAGAGAGGATTCTACAGATTGGTTTGCAGGGTACGTTGCGCGCCGAGGACCGCATGCTCAGCTCGTTAATACCTCGATTCAACCAGATGCTGATAGACCGTTCAGAGAACCCTGGAAAGCTCGTAGGGTTACCCACTGGATTTATCGATCTGGACCAAATAACCAATGGATTCAAGAAAGGTAACCTGATCGTATTGGCCGGACGCCCTTCAATGGGCAAGACTTCATTGGCCATGAACATTGCAGAACACTGCGCCATCAAGGAGCACCTGCCGGTGCTTGTGATCTCCTTGGAGATGACGGCTGACGAACTGACTACACGTTTGGTGGGCTCAGTTGGCCGCATCAATCAAACGAACTTGGCAACAGCCAAGCTTGCTGATCACGAGTGGGGTAGGGTGTCGGATGCAATGGAGACATTGCACCCCACACCTATTGAAATCCAAGATCAAAATGTCAGCACCATCAGTGAGATTCGTGCTATGGCCCGGCGGGCTCAGCACCGCCACAGACAGCTTGGGTTAGTGGTCGTCGACTACCTGCAACTGGTTAAGGGAAGCGGGGAGGGCACAAAGGAAAGCCGAGCGACCGAGGTGGGAAACGTCTCACGTGGGTTAAAGCTTCTGGCCGGAGAGTTGGCTTGCCCAGTCATCGCTCTGTCACAGTTGAACCGTGCCGTAGAAGAACGGCCAGACAAGCGGCCAAAGATGAGTGACATCCGTGAATCTGGCTCGATTGAACAAGACGCAGATGCCATTTTGTTCATCTACCGCGATGAGGTTTACACCAAAGAAGCATGCCTAACTCCAGGTATTGCAGAAATCATCGTTGCCAAACAACGCAATGGCCCGACGGGTACTGTTCGCTTGGCATGGCAGCCGACATACACCAGGTTCGCGAACCTAGCACATTGATCGCGTGTCTCAATCAGATAAGCAATTTGCCAATTTTAAGTAAGTGAGTGCACACATAAAAAGATGTCGCGTTGCTTGGGGTCCCCTCGTTTTCAGTGCAATAACTGGCGGTACGCAAACCCAGCACTGGCGCGGGGGTGGTGTTGGTAGATCGTTGATTTCATTGGCTTTCCTGTTCACTTTCCAAACGGGTATCGTGGCCTCCCACTTTTGAGGTACACGATGCAGGGTTGACAGACGACGTTTTTGGGCTTGCACGAACTGCCCCGCGATATCTGCGACTTCGAGATGAAGGCGTTTTTGAGCTTCGATGGTGCTGAGCGCGAGGCAATCAGCACGCGCCGCGGTGACGCCCACAAGCTGGGCTTGGCGTTACACATCGGTTTCCTGCGCATGAGTGGCCGTTTGCTTTATGCGTTTCGGGTGATTCCCGTCGTCCTATGGCGCCACTTGAGCGAGGAACTTGGCATTGCTACCCCTGATGTGGCTTCGCTGAGCACACTGTATGGCCGTGAAAAGACGCTGTTTGACCACCAGCAGTTGGCCTGCACGGTCCTGGGTTTTCGCTGGATGAGTGAGCACCAACGCCGCTCCCTGGTGCGTGAACTGCGGGACGAAGTGGCCCGTTGCGCCGACCGCGATCAACTGCTGGTAAGAGCCCGCCAATGGTTGTACAAGAACAAGCCGGTGATCGTGCATGAACGAGCCATCCGGTCCTTGATTGCGAGCGCACTCACCCAGCTCGAGGCGGAAACAGGTGCCGCCATAGCCGCCAGCGTCGATGCAGCAACCCTTGATAGGTGGCGAACCACGGTGGCAGAACTGCGCCCAGATGGGTAAACCCAACAAAGCTGGCTGTGGGCAGCACCGGCCAAGCACTCAACCCGCCAAATCAGCGAGGTACTGGAACGTATCGACCTGCTGTACGCGCTGGACGTTCATAAACACCTGGCAGACATCCCCGATCTCATTTTGCGCCGCTACGCACGCCGACTGGTCTCCAGGCCACCATCTGCCGGAGCCAAGATCAAGGAGCTAGCGCGCACCGTGGAGGTGGCCTGCTTTCTGCGGTACTGCCTGTTTACCACCACAGACCAATTGATTTTGATGGTGCAACGCCGGATTGCCGATCTGTGGCGTCAGGCTGCCGCCGAGGTCCCCGCCACCGTCAACTGGGCCGCAATGTACAAAACGCTGCTGGGTGAAGTGGAGGCCTTTGAGTATGACCACTGGTCATGATGGCATTCCTGCTCGACTTGATCAAGTTGCGTGATGGATGGATGGTTTGATCCATAACGGTGATTGAACAAATCGGAGGCGGGCGGTGTTGAGGCAATGCACTTTCTTCAATTGGGTGTGGCGGTGAAGCTGGGTGATTTGATGGTTTTTGAATCTCTAAATCAGGCCCCTGCCAGGGCGCCGCAGGCCCCCCCCTTCTTTTGGCGAATGCTTTAACCAGTCCCAGTTGCCATTGCGCACTGAGTTGATCGATTCACGTGATGGATCTACCCACAGCACCCCCACGCCAGTGCTGGGTTTGCGTACCGCCAGTTATTGCACTGAAAACGAGGGGCCCCCAATCCGGAGAATACCCTTGCGATTCTTAATAGTCTACTTTATGGTTATCCGACTATCTGCTTCTAAGCTATCCGTCTTCGCTGTCAATAAATGAAGTCCATCTGAATTTGTTGACACCTGCTTAGCGGATAATTATTTAGTATTATGGCTGATAGAGAATTCAACGGAAACAGCTAATAGTGTGGCATATTAGCGGATAAAAGATAGGTATCATCAACAGATACAGGAGTATCAGATCATGCAAATCCGCGAGCAAGGTCGCCAAGTCCAGCTAATCCGCAGTCCTTATGACAAGGACAAAAAGCGTTGTGTGCAAAAAGTTGTTCATACGTTTCAGCAGTTGCATTCATATCCAACACATGATATTACTAAATATTTATCCGCTGCTCAGGTTGCAGATTTATCCGCTGATGAGAGGAAAACGTTATCCGGCTGGCTGTTAGCTAAGGCGGATAAAGAGTTGGCAGTTGCCCGGCGGCACGCAATCGATTATGTTGATCGTCAGATGAACAATGCAGTTGATGCAATTTCAGCAGACGTGCTATCGGTAAGCGCTGAGAGAGCGGCAGCGATCTGGGAGTCGATAGAGAAGCTGTCAAAAACGCTGAAGCGCGCTGGCCACCCCAAGAGTGGTGCCAAGGCGCCAGGACCGCCTCAGGTCGCTGGCGATCCGGCTCAGACGGATCGCCAGTCGTAGTGCCGCCTCGGAGCCCCTGCACCGGGCTCCAGGCCTCCTCGCCCTACTGACATTCGGCCGGTAGGCCGGACTGTCCAGTGGTCCCGGTTGGTTCGTCGTTGACGGCCAATCTGAAAAGGCCTACCATGTACTTCCCTAAGCCAGCAGACCCGTATACATAAACCTTTCGGTTAATTTCTATGGGCATCTGGCAAAGAAGGGCTGAAGCCTTGCTCTGAACCCTCCCAACAACCACACCAGGCGCAGGCGTCTAGTGTCAATACAGGACTCGCCCGGATGGCTCGCCCGAATGCAGAAGACCCGCTCGTGCCCTTCCCGGTTCGTCTCCCGACGAGCTTGGCAGAGCGCTTGCGAGGCGAGGCCGCGGCCAAGGGCTGCACGAACTCTGACGTGTTCCGTGCTTACCTTGACCTGGCCAACGCCAAGCCGTTGGCCAAGCCACGGCCACAGCGTGCCCAAAAATACACGGGCCGGGTGAATCACGCAGACCCTAAATTGATGCGTGTCCTGGCGGGAATCGGCAACAATTTGAATCAGCTAGCCCACGGAGTTAACGCCTCAAATTTGGCTGGAGAGCCGCTGGCGATGGTTCATTTACTCTCAGTTTTGCGCAGCATTGAATTGAAGCTGGAAGCAGTTGGGACTAAGAATGCAGCATAAGTGCAAGTCCCATACGCGCGGATCCGGTGCTGGGGCCATAGCCTATCTAATGGGTCTTAAGGATTCCAAAGGCCAGATGCGTGCTGGTGTCGAGGTGCTGAGGGGTAATCCAGAAGTCACGGCCATGCTGATCGACAGCATGAAAACTGAGCACCGGTATACATCTGGAGTGATCGCATGGACCGTCGAAGACGCTCCAACTGACGCTGAAATTCAGGCTGTCATTGATGACTGGGAACGGGTCGCGTTCGCTGGACTGCGCAAATCTCAGTACACCTTCTGTGCTGTTTTGCACACGGAGGCTGACGGTTCCAAACACATTCACATGATTGTGCCGCGCATAAATTTGGAAGACGGCCGCTCGATTAACATCGCGCCGCCAGGACATGAGTACTATTTTGCGAAGTGGCGCAACGTTTGGAACTTCGAAAAGGGCTGGGCGCGGCCCGACGATCCGATGCGTGCCAGGCTTGTGCAGCCTGGTGTGAAGGTATTCCAGGTCAAGGGCCTCGCTCAGGCCCAGGATCCGAAACAGATGATCACCGAGTATTTGATGGAGCAAGTTGCTTCCGGACGCGTTGAAACGCGCCACGACGTCCTGGAGGTGCTTGCAGAACTCGGTGAAATCAATCGCGTTGGCAAAGACTATGTCAGCGTCAGACTCGAAGAAGGCGCGAAGCCGATACGTTTGAAAGGTTTGTTATATGGCGACAACTTCAGCCCAGAACTTATTAGAGAAGTTGGAGCAGCGCAAGCTGCAAGAGCAAGCGGTCGAGAACAGCCGAACCCAGGAGCTGCTGCAACAGCACGAGGAATCCTTGAGACAGCTGTCAGCAGTCGCGCTGGCTACAACGCAGAGCGTTACTCAAAGCCAGTCCGATCTACTGGACGAGGCGCTCAAGAGCGAGAGGCAGCTCTTGAGCGAGCACGTCACGCAATTGAAAGAGCAGCTGCAGTCGATCAATTTAGGAGTCAATATTTTTGGCAAGAAGGTCAGATCTCGCTTGACCTGGATGCTGATGTGGCCAATCGTGGCGACCGTCCTGGTGAGCTTGTTGATGGTCTTCAGCGCAATGACATGGAGCTGGTTCACAGTCAGCCAGGCCAACAGTCAGGCAGAGCAAATTCTATCCGACCAGCAGAAGAAATTGGATCGGCTAAACAGCGCATTTTGCAGCAGTCCAGCAGGGAGGCCATACTGCACGACCAGCCGATAGGAAACTATCCGATTAGCATTGCATTAAATGATAATGCTAATCAAATTAAAATGTTGTCGGACGACGGATTAAAACAATTAACGATTAGCGGAGAGAAAAAGGATGGCGACACAAAATCAGTCGGACGCGCCGGAGAACCTGGACTTCATGGGGGTGCCGGAGAGCTCAACGGCTACGGAGCCGGATCCTGGCCGGGTGCCTGGCCAGGATTACATCAGTCCGGTGCTCGATGGCCTAGCGGCGGCCGACACGATCAATATGCCGCCGGTGTCGGCAGCTTGCCGACACTGTCCAGCCTCAATCTGGATGCTCAATGGCCGCGAGCTGACATGCTATTGCCAACCGCTGCACGTCGTGATCTGGAGCAACGAGCAGAGAGCATGCCCAGAGCGATGCGACGCCCAGATCGCAGCCCTGGCGCAGCTCCAGGCGCGCAAGGCGCGGGGGTAAGTAGTAATGACACAGCTAGAGACGCAATTACTAAAGTCATTGAAGGAGCTCAGCGACTCGCACGCGAAGCAGGTGAAGCAGTTGGCCGATGCATTGCAGCAGCAGGCGCAGCAGTTCGAGCAGCAGCTGCAGGAGTTGGCTGGAGTGCAACGCGCGCAGACGACGCAGATCGAGTCGTTGGCGGGGCATGTGCAAGCGCTGCTAAAGCAGTTCCAAGAGTGAAAGCCATGGCCGACACAGAGCTAGAAACGTTCAAGCGTGAGATCTCAATCGTGGACGTTGCTGAGTGTGATTTCGGGTACGAGCTCGATAAGACGGAGAGCACGAAGAGCTACTTCGTGCTGCGCGCCGGTGGCGACAAAATCATTGTCACGCGGGATAAAACGGACGGCCATGACGTGTATTTCAATGCCCACAATGATGCTGATTGCGGATCAATCGTCGATTTTGTGAAGAGTCGGGTGGACGACAGCAATGCAAAGCTGGTCCGGGTGCGCCAGGCATTGAGGCCGTGGGCACCAGGCGCGAAGAAGCCAGCCGCAAACAAGCCCGTGCGGGTACCAAAACGGCCCGTTGCAGTGTCGAGAGATCTGGCCAAGGTAATGCACCAGGCGCAGGATCTCTGGCCCTATGAGGGCTCATACCTCACGCATGAGCGCAGGCTCGATGCGGAAACGATCACGGCCTTTGGCGTGCGTCAGGATGCCCGTGGGAACGCTTGTTTTGTGCACCGTACCAGCGACGGCATCACCGGGTGGGAGTCCAAGAATGCAGGATTCACCGCCTTCGCCGAGGGTGGCAGTCGGGCCTTGTTCATGGAAAAACCGGGTTCGAAGCCGATCTCACGCATTGTGGTGACTGAAGCGGCTATTGACGCCTTGAGCTATGCGCAAATGCGCCATACGCCTGGCACAGCGTATATATCGACCGGTGGATCCTCACTTAGCGAAGAGCAGCGACGGCAGCTCCTCGCCGTTTTTGAGCGCAACCCACAGGCTACCGTGATCCTGGCGACGGATCATGACGAAGCTGGCGAGAAAGCGGCCGAGCAGATCCGGGCACTGGCGCCGGCTGGCCAGCGCATCGAGCGTGAACTACCAGCTGCAAAAGACTGGAACGCGGATCTGCAAGCTCAGGCCAAGGCGCAGGAGCTGGAGGCAGCGCGGGTGTCCAAGGAAAGGCAGCAGCGCGGGTATGAGCGAGGATGATGCGTACTTGTAGCGGACTGCATCTGAAAACCGCCGGGACTGCAATCAGCGACTGTTCAGTACCGGATTAACTGCAAATGAAAAATGTCTCAGGACCACATTAGCTGCAACTGAGACTGGAATTAGGGACCTTGTCCGGTCTGCCGTTGAAGCGAACGGCGGCACTGTGCAATCCTAGTTGTAGCGATGCACTTTTGAAAACGCCGCTGATTGCATTTCGGACCGGGTTGGCACCTTGGTCGGGCGCCTGTGCGTTCCTTTTAAACTTTTGTCATTTGTGGAGGCAACCATGGAAACACCCGCTCAAAGAATGGCGGCGCTAGTAGCCGGTCCGGACTACGCACAGGCGCGAGCATCGTACAGCAACGCATTCGTCAATGGGGCAGGCAGGCAAAAGCCCGGCACAGTTGGTTTTGCCTTATGGTTGTTGTATGACATCTATTGGGCAACCAACCATCGGCTTCCCACTGCGGAAGACGTGGTGGCCATGGCTGATGCACATGGACTGAATCGCACTAGCGCGAAAAATGCCCGCCTTAAGTGGGGTGCATACCGTGGGTTTTTGCGGCCACGCACGGGTGAATATGCAGAGGGTCCGCGTGGTTAGGTTTTTGCGTTGGTTCCAGCAGTTTGGCTTGCAGTGCAATTGCAATTGGCGCATTTTTTGAGGCCGGGACGCGGCGGTGACCGCCCACGAGACCAATCCGTCCATCATCAACTCGCCCACGGGCTGATTTGTCTTTAGGAGTCGGTAGCAATGTGCGAATGGGATGGCTCAGTCCAAAAGGCCCCGAGGAGCGCTGGCGAGCCCGTCCTGTACCTGGACTTTGATGGAGTCCTGCACCATGAAGCGGTGGAATGCAGCCCGACCAAAGGCCTGTGTTTCAATGCCGAGCAGGCAAGGCTTGGCCCTGTTCTTTTTCAACATGCCCCGCTGCTGGTCGATTTGCTGGACCCACACCCTGACATATGGATTGTGCTGAGCACGTCCTGAGTGCGCCAATACGTTTGTTACCGGGTGTTCAAGCGGCTGCCACAACAGGTGACCGCATTGTTGAATCAGGTACAAGAGTTAGCAACGCAGCAGCAGCAACAGGGGCTGCGATTGACCGAGCTCAGCGTGCAAGTGCAGAAATTAGCAGTGTTCTTGAAAAATTAAGTTTAGGGAGAGATCCTCGCCCGGTCAAAGATGTCCTTGTTGTGAATGCCAATGCTGATGAACTTGATCCGGTTGAGTCAAGGCATCCTTTGGTGAAGGGGCGTGCTGATGACGAATTGCAGGCGCCAGTCGATCATGAGTTGCGCCGAAGAGATGTACCTCTGGGGTGACTCTTTGCCAATCCTGCCGCTGTCTTTCCTCCGAGCAGCGACCCAGCTGATGGTCGCCAAGCAATTCCGTGGCAAATAACCTAAGAATTTATCGGGGAGAGTTTAAAATGAGTTAATTTCGTAACATGGTGTTCATCTCGATTAATTAGCAGATATGGATAAATTGAATCCGGACTCTTTGAGAGCACAAATACACTCACTCCAACAGCAACTTCGAGAAGTCGAGTCCGCGGAGAGATTGGACGCAATTCGCCAAGCGAGGGGAATCATCTTGCGATACAAATTGACCGTCGAAGATCTCTTCCCTTCATTGTCTGGAAAGGTCGGGAGAGTGAATGCACGTCGTCCAGCGCCGGCAAAGTACTTTGATCCGGCTACTGGAACTTACTGGTCAGGACGTGGATTGACTCCGGTCGCGTTCCGAGGGAAGAATCTGACTGAATATCTAATCAAGGAGGATTCTCAAGGGGGCGATTCACGATCTACTGAAACGGCAACCGCCTAAAGCTCGCCGATCCAGTAGATATCCAGCACTTCGTCTTCAATTGTCTCCCGAACCAACTTCAGGAAAGTTTGATGCTCATCAGTCAGGGCAATACCATTCGCAGGTTTTGGAAAGCGATCGCTATCCAGCCAGTGTTGAAGTTGCTGCATTGAGACGCCAATCGCGGCCGATTCGTCGCGAACAAGAACCAGCGCCTGTTTCTGACGCTTGGTCGCGGACGCCACAGAACCATGCCGCCCGTTTCCGGAGCTCTCGTCATTGGAAAAGTTTGCAGTGTCAATAGGGATTTCGGGCGAGGGCGTTGCGGCGCCAGTATCTGGTTTTCCGTCTCCAATAGGCTGGGTTCGAAGCTTTAATTCTAGGGACGGATGCAAGCCGGTTTTGAGCAGGAATAATTCGAACCTCGCTGGGTCGATGCCTTTCGATCTACTTGCTGATTCGAAAAGAGACCATGTGCTGGGGTACTTTATGCCGCCGGCGAGCAGACAACATTCCTTTTGTGAAAGTCCGGTCAGTAACCTTGCCTGCTTGATCTGTTCAGCGGTTGGCCGCGCCAAGTCAGTCAGATTTCCGCGGAAATCAAATGGTAGGCCAGTGTATCTATCGAGAAGTTGGTAGGTTTTATGCGTATTGGACATCAATTGAAACCGTTCCCACCTAAACCCTTCGACGGCTGCGGTGTTGACGCGTTTCATCGCCTTACCGTAGCTTTGTTTACCTTTGAAGCCAAGGAGTTTTGCTGACTCAGTAATCGTTAGTCGCATCATGAGTCGCTGGTGCTCCATCTCTGCGGGCAGCGGACCGGCTTGACCCTTTGTTTGATCGGCCTGCTGAAGTAGAAGCTGCAATAGCAATAGCACTGATTTTGGTCCTAAGGTGAGAACCCAGATTGTGCAATATTGTTTTTGCGGACATGTTTATTCGCAAAATGAATTCAGAATTCGATTGCGTCGAGATGCATGACTATCGCCAAAATGTCTGCCTTGTGAGATGGTCAATTTCACCGACAAGCCTGTCGTACGCTTCGCGTACCTGAGCGAATGTCTTTTGGTTGCCGCCAAAATTGGTGATCTCGTATGCCGTCTTTAGAATGGTGGCACCGCTTTTATCTGCTGGCAGTACTGGTATTGAGGTAGGCATTACCAAGTCGCCATACCCAGCTTGAATCCACTTTAGTAAAGATCTGGCGCCGGGCTCGGAGTGGTCGACTTCGGTCGGGACCACGGCGAGAAAATTGAAGCTTTTTTCTTTACCCAGTGCTTTGAATAGTTCAGAGAACATTGTCCAGTATTGGGCAGAGCTGGCGAAATCTAGAGCTTTAACTGGAAGAGGCATTAGCAGGGCGTTTGCCGCCTGGAGCGTATTCATCGTGATATAACTCGGCGCGGGCATCGTATCGATGATGACGTAGTCGTATTCCATACGTGTGCCGTCATCTAGGGCGCGGTTGAGAACCTCGAGAATCTCGAAATTCGGTTCGCCACGAAGTTGACGGCTAGGCAAAAAGAAATCCCCGCGAAAGAGGCTTCTTGAGCCAGCGATCAGGTCAACGCCATCCCAGTAGGTTTGTCGGATTGATTCCTTGATGGTGGATCGTGCACCCTCGGCGTCAGGAGGATACATCAGGGGCAGCACGGTCATTTCGTCCGTGACTTGTATTGGCAGTATCCCAAAGAGTGATGTCATGGAGCTCTGCGGGTCAACATCAATGGCCAGTACTTTGTACCCCATTTGGGAGAGGCCCTGAGCTAGGCACGTTGCGGTCATTGCCTTTGCAATGCCTCCCTTTATATTGGCCACGGTGATGACCACTCCCGGTTGACCTGCACCACGTTGTTTGGCTAAACCGCAAGCTTGAATCCACTGTCTGGCTTCCGCGTACGTCCATCGGCGCCGACCCATGGGGCGGGGAGTCCTGTCCGGAGCACGCTCATTCTGCTCGCCTCCGTTTCCTGCGCGGTTGGAAGCGGCATTTCTTTTCAACTGTGCCTGGGAAAGCACCATTTTTCCGGTCGGCATGTCTCTCTCTTCAGTCCTTCCCAGTTTGCGCCCCATGTAGTCAGAACTGAGCCCGCCATGACTGGCCAGTTGCGTCTCGTTGAAACGCGGCGTGGCTTTCTCTGCAGTCGTACTGAGGGACTGCTTCTCAATCTTTTCAACCAGTTCGGTTGGCTTGCCGCTGCTGTCGTTCATCATCGGGAGATCGATTTCTCTCCTGGGCAGAGAGCAATAATTGGCATGAGTCGTTTTGTTGATTGATGAAGAATTCATAGAGTATTTAACAAGTCTCCATTTTGAGCATTATCAAAAAGCACCTGTGGTTGAAAATCCTACGCTTTCAGCAAGGCGCTGTGTTTCAGAATTTGTCGATACAGCAACTTCAGCTCCATTGATAAGGTTACTCAATTGATTCTTGAGCGTGAGAGGGGAATGACAAATTTAGCAGTAGAAATCAGTATAATTAAGAACTTTCTAAAAGCAATTTAAATGAGTGAAAAATCACCTGCATTTGTAAAACAAGGAATAAGCACATTCGAATGCAGAGCACACTATTTGACTCAAGTGCTATTCTTGTGGTAATCTATGTAAATTATGCACGTGATCTATGTAATTATAATGCGGTGTCCAATGTCTACAAATACCACAGCTCGGCTGCGCAGAATTTCTTGATTCCCAAAAGTGATTTTTTGCCAGCCGCCCTTCTGACAGGAGCTGGCTTAGATCACATGGCAGCTCCTAGCAAACGGAGTTGTTATGTCTTACGGAGACGATGAAAAACTAGTTCCAGGCTTCAAGCTGCATCGCGTCTATAGCTGCAGAGATGGCGAGATTGGCGCATCCGAGCTTTTGCTTCCGGAAAGCCCGGCGACCGCGGCCTATGTCAAGGCTCTGAAGAGCAAGGCCGAGACTGACCAGGCGCAGCATCGTGCCGAGGAAGAGAGCAAAAGCGCCAAGGCGGACGAGAAAGATGACGAGTATTTCAAAGCGGAGCAGGCACAGCAGGCACAGCAGTCAGACAAGCCTGAAGCAAGCGGCCAGTCTGCTTCGGCTTTGGATTCGGGTGCAAAGGAACAAGCCCTCCTGCATGTGGCCTGCGTCCACCACCAGGACGTCATCGCGCAGCAGAAGTCAGCCGAGAGCAACTCGAAATTCAGCGAGCGCGACCGGACCAATGCAGTCAAGGCTCTGACCAAAACGCTGATCGCGCGCCCGATGACGCGCGCCATCGGAGTTCCGGTCGATGTGGATCACGCGATGCAGAAGCTCGCGAGCATGGCACCGCACATCCCGGAACTGGTTGAAGCCCTGCGGATTCCCTTGTTGGTATCGAAGGCGAATGGCGCACCGCCGATGATCCCGCCGCTCCTGCTGGTCGGGCCCCCGGGGGTGGGCAAGTCTCACGTGTCGCTGCAGATCGCAGAGATCCTCGGCGTGCCTTCCCATTCGGTGAGTTACGCTGCCTCCGGCGCTGCCGGCAATGTGCTCTCCGGGGCTGACAAGCACTGGGGTAACAGCAGCACGGGCATCGTGTTTGATGCACTGGCCATGGGAGAGTTCGCGAACCCTGTGATTCTCCTCGACGAGATCGACAAGGCCTCGATTTCCCACACAAACTCTGGTCAAGCCCGCAATGTGCTCAATGAGTTGCTGCCCCTGCTGGAGCCAGTCACCGCGCGGGAGCACCAGGACAAATGCTCGGAGATCCGTGTCGATGCCAGGCACATCGTCTGGGTCGCCACGGCCAACTCGCTCGAGGGCTTGTCTGCGCCTCTGCTGAGCCGCTTGAAGCTGGTCATGGTCAGAAAACCAGATGCAAGGGCGTCTGTGATGATCGCTCTGTCTGTTACTCGCGCCGTGTCCGAACAGATGGGCGTGACCGTCAGGCCGCCCAGCGGCGAAGTCATGCGATTTCTGGCCACTCTGACGCCTCGCATGATCCGCCGGGTCTGGAGCGGCGCGGCCGGCTTGGCCAGCGCCGCGAAGCGCGACAAAGTAACGATGGCTGACCTCGAGCAGTCGGTCGGACTCATCCCCGTCGAATCGGGGTATATGCACTGAAGGAGAAAAATTCGATGACAACACCCAAACAACTTCGTGCGTGCTATCCCTACATGTTCTCAGGACCAAACATTGGCATCACTATCCCCCGCGGATGGATTGAGCTGTTCGCCAACGTCTGTGTTGAAGTGGACGCCCTCCTCGGTCCCGACAAACGCGGTTTCCACTGGACCCAAGTGAAGGAGAAGTTTGGTGCTGCGAGGTGGTATTTCACTATGGACACTGATCCCGGAGAGGTCAGCGTGCGTCAGCAGGTGAAGTTCAGCCAATTTAATGAAGATGGGACAGTAACCAGGCTCAATCCTGATGACCCAAAACTAACACTCACTTCAGTCACTGATCGGGTCGATGCCGCAATCGACGCAGGTCAAAAGCTAACCCAAAACGCTTGCATTTGTTGCGGGGAGCCGGGGAAAAACGATGAATTCAAGGGTCTCTATCTGGTGATGTGCGACGAACATAAAAGGGAACGACGCCGGGTCGGGCAGACCCCATCAATTGCATATTTCAGCGAGGATGAAAAGTGATGAACACTCGGAGAAGTGATATGGCTGTCGTACTGTTTCTGGATTTCGACGGTGTCACGCATTCTGAACCCTGCGCTGAGCAGGACTGTTTCACGAATTTTCACTTGATTGAGACTGTCTTGCGCGAGTTCAAATCAGTCGAGATTGTGATCAGCAGTTCTTGGCGAGACCACCATACTCTGGATGATCTGAGGGGCATGTTTTCGCACGACATCGGGCCTCGCGTGGTGGGTGTTACGCCATCGATCAAGAATCCCTCTTCTGAGTGGTTGCCGGGCACCGCACCGGGTCATGAACGCGAGTGGGAAATCGATACTTGGATGAAGGCCAATCGCCCCTGGGGCACACCATGGCTTGCAATTGATGACAGGGCGCACTGGTTTCGTGAGAACAGTCAGAATTTGCTCCTCACAAAATCCTTATTTGGTTTTCATCCCGATCAACAAGACGACTTGCGGTTGATGCTCCAGGAGCGGGAGTCATGGCTATGACAGCAGTCGGGACGATCCGCGACATGGCTGAATTCGACCGGACCCAAGCCGACGCTCTGCGCGGCCTGTGGTTCCTGGGGGATGTACACGGTGATTTCAAGTACCTGGCCCAGACTCTGCTGACCGCCAAAGACAAACCGCACTGGATCGTCTTTCTTGGCGATATCGACATTGACCACATCACCTTCAGAGAGGTGCTGGAGCCGCTGCGCCGAAACTTGCCCGACACCAAGGTAGCATTCATCTACGGCAACCACGATGCCGACACTTACGACCACTGGGAAAAGCTGCACGATTGCGGTGACGCTGTGGCACTGCACGGCCAGGTGGTGGAGCTCGGCGGAATCCGCGTGGCCGGCCTGGGTGGAAACTTTCTGGGCCGGATCTGGAGTCCTCCGGCGACCGCCATGTTTCGTAACAAACAAGCTTCGATGAACCGAGGGCCCTACCAGTGGCGCGATGGCCAGCGGCCAAATCCGTCATTGAATGGGGCCATCTACCCGGATGACGTTGAGCATCTGGCCAGTCAGCGCGCCGACATTCCTGTGACGCATGAGGCACCAAGTTGCCACCCATTCGGCTTCGATGCTATCGATCAGCTTGCGTGCGATATGCGTGTGGTACGTACCTTCCATGGCCACCAACATGATGATCGCTCAGAGGAATACGCTCTGGTGCGAGACACCTTGGGCTTTGATGCGCGCGCCGTGGGCTACTGTTCCATCAAGAATGGGCTGGGCGAAATCATCTTTGACGGACCGAAAGGTTGGTGATGTCAACACCAATGCTTTGTATCGAAGGAACCGTCAGAACCAACACTGTGACGGGTCAGGTCTACACCTGTGTAAACCGTTTCGTCTGCGACTACTGTGGCAATGAATCTACGATCCTTGAATTCAGCGACGAGCGCGTGGCCGCATGGGAAGCCATTGATTGCCTGGCCTGTGGGCAGCAGACGGACAAGCTCGCCCGGTATGGCAATCAGGCCCGCTTTGTGCCGCTGATTGATCCCGACGCGGCGGAAGAAGTCACTGAGTCGCGTAAGGAACTCGTTTTCGACGGTGATGCATGAAACTACTGATCTTCTCTGACCTTCACCTGGAGAGCAGCGCATTCGAGCCCGATGCGCAGGCTGTGCGCGACGCAGACGTCGTGGTCCTGGCCGGTGATATCCATCCCGGCGCGGATGGTGTGATCTGGGCGCGACAATGCTTCGGGGACAAACCGGTGGTTTACGTCGCCGGCAACCACGAATTTTTCGAGCACGATTTCAATCGTGGTCTGGACATCCTCCGGCAGGCTGCGCACCTGCATGATGTCCACTTCCTGGAGAACTCGTCCATCGAGATCGCCGGGATCCGTTTCCTGGGCTGCACGCTGTGGAGCGACTTCAACTATTTTGGTGTCCACCAGCAGGCAAAGATGCGCGAGGAAGCAGAACGCAACTTCCCGGACTATTGCTCCATCGATGCCGATGCCGATCCGGTGCGGGGTTGCCTGACGACGGAGATGTCAATTGCCCGGCATGAACAAAGTCTTGCCTGGCTCAAACGGGAGCTCGCTGATGGGGATCCATCGCGAACGGTCATCGTGACGCATCACTATCCCAACCGCAATTCGTGCCCGCCAAAGTTCGCTAACGACGCGATGACGGCCGCCTTTGGTTCTCACATCGACACCGATCTGATGCGCCAGGCGGGTTTGTGGATCCACGGCCATACCCACAACAGCGCCAACTACCGAATTGGCGACAGTAAACGCTACGTGCGCGTGGTGTGCAACCCGCGCGGCTATTCATTGGGCTGGCTGGACAATGAATGGGAGAACGCCCGATTCAACTCGTCATTTATGGTCGGACAGCTCAAGGATGGCAACTGGGCGGAGGCCAACCCATGAGTCGAAAGCTCATCATTGCTGTGGATGCTGATGGTGTTCTGCTTGACTATCACGCGGCCTATCGCCAAGCCTGGCACAAGGCGTTTGGAGTGCTACCCAAGCTCAAAGACCCACAGGCTTACTGGCCCTGGGATCGGTGGAACGTGACGCGGCTCAGTCTCGAACGACAAATGCTTTTGAAGGCTGCGATGGACGAGGAGTTCTGGTCCAGTTTTCCAGCATTGCCTGGCGCTCAAGATGCATGCATAAAGCTGCATGCTGCCGGACTTGAGCTTGTATGCGTCACTGCGGTGCCTCATGAATACACAGATACCCGCCTGGAGAATTTGAAGGCACTGGGCTATCCCATCGAGCGCGTATTCGCAGCCGGAGCGGGTGACGATGCCAACCGTAGCATCAAAGCTGATGCGCTTGAGGAGCTGAAGCCGGTGGCGTTTGTTGACGATTTCGCACCTTACTTCAAGGGCATTCCGCCGGAAGTGCACGCTGCACTGGTCACCCGAGAACCAAACGGGTCGCCTAATGTGGGTGAGAACCTCGCACTGGCCCATTCGCAACATCTGGATCTCGCCGCCTTTGCAGCCTGGTGGATTGATCGCTTGAGGCCGGGAGGACTGGATGTCCTATGAAACCGCCCGGCAGATCTTTGAGAACACGCTGAGTGGCGAGAAGCGAGTTTCTTCAGCGATCAATCTGGGCATGCTCAAACTGGTGGACCGAGAGGCGATCGAAGAGGCCAGCGAATGGGTGGTGTGCGCCTTGGCCGAGGGCAAACGCGTCTGGATGACTTCAGACTTGCACTTTGGGCACGCCAACATCGTTGGCTACTCCGATCGCCCGTTTCACAACGTTGCCGACATGACGTCCGCCCACTTGCGGCTCCTTCACAAGGTGCCGGTCAATGAGTTGCTGATCTTCGTGGGCGATATGGCCCTTGGCGACTACGACCATGCGGTGCAACTGATCCGCTCATTGCCTGGCCACAAGGTCCTGGTTGTCGGCAATCACGACTTCACGCGTGACGGCAAGTGTAGGCTCGCCCGAGAGAA
>CAZMXB010000035.1:0-2224 GCA_964569855.1 uncultured Rhodoferax sp. | reverse complement strand
TTTGATGCCGTCGTGCCCTTCCTCTTTTGGGAAGGAGGGTTGGGCCGCCTTGTGCTGGTCACCCACTACCCGGTGGTCGTGACAGCCCACGACACCACGCGCTCGGTCATCAACTATCACGGCCATTTGCACCAGCACAGGTTGGAAAGCACCGCCTGGGTGAAATACATCAACGTTGGCTGGGACGTGGCCCATGGCCTCATCTGTCTGTAAAGGAATTGCTGTGGCAAATCAGAAACCAAAAGTCAAAAGGCACGTTCGGAAGAAGTCGCATTCCACGACTCTCAGCATCATCAATATGTCTCCCAAGGCCAAGAATGTTCTGTCGACGGATGCGCTCACACCGAAGGCCCAGTCCGCGCAAGTCCACGAGCTCAATGGCTTCGCGTTGATTGCCTTGCCTCCGACGTTGCGAACCATCCTGGGTGACCAGAAATTGGTGAACAGCGCCGCTGAACTGGCGTCCCTCCAGATCACGACCATCGTGCGGGAGGACGGATTGGTCGTGTACGTAAATCTGCCCGTCAAGGTTCTGGAGATCGAGACTCCCGACTTCGACATAACTAAGAGCGGTATGACGCTTCGCGAATTTCCGCTTCAGACCGCGGATTCGGAAGAATTCGCGGCGTCCGGCTCAGACAAGAAGCCGACACGCAACACCAGGAAAGACATGAAAGGACGTACCAAGTGAAGATCCAACTCGCATCCGACTTGCACCTCGAATTTCTCAAAAGCAACTGGCCTGGCGAGAAGATCATCGCTCCAGTGCCTGGCGCCGATGTCTTGGTTCTGGCCGGCGATATCGCTGTGGGCGCCTCCGCGTTCGAAATCTTTGCCCGGTGGCCAACGCCCAAGCCGATTCCCATCATCTACGTGGCTGGCAACCACGAGTTCTACCACCACACGATCGAGCCGATGCGAGTGAAGATGAAGGAGGAGGCAGCCCTGAACCACATTCACTTCCTGGAGAACGAGACGGTCGAGATTGATGGCGTGCGGTTCCTTGGGACCACATTGTGGACAGACTACAAACTGAAGAAAGGTGTGAGCCAGTCCCAGCAAATGGCTGACCTCGAGCGCGGACTCAATGACCACCGGCTAATTCACACCGGGTCAAATCGGTTCACAGCACAGGCCGCGCTGGACCTGCATCTGGAGGCTGTGCAGTGGCTAAGGGATGAGCTCGCCAAGCCGTGGAAGGGGAAGAGCGTTGTTGTGACCCATCACGGCCCACACCCACTGTCCACGCACCCACGCTATGCCGACAGCCCCTTCAACTCCGGCTTTGTGAGCGATTTGTCCGAGTTGCTCCAGTCCGCTAACGCACCCGAGCTGTGGGTCCATGGGCATGTGCACGACGGTTTTGACTACACCGTGGGCAAATGCAGGGTGGTCGCAAACCCGGCAGGTTACGTCGTGAACCGTGGTTACGCCCGCACCCGGAAAGACTTCAGCTTCGAGAATGAGACCTTTGATCCCGGCATGCTGCTTGAGGTCTGATATGGGTACGATGCGCAGCCGCAAGCTGTTGATCGGTCGCTTGCTTCACTGCCGCTTCCACTCGCCACATTTCCGTTGGAAGTCGCTGGAGGAGCTCGCCTGGGACAACATGGTGCCGGTTGGGCGGGAGTTCGGAAGTCCTGATTTTGATGAACAAAAGCAAATGTCGATCGGTCTGGAGATCATGAAGAAGCGCCGCGTCGCTTTAGCTGTGCTTGCGCGCGGACCGGGTGACAGTGGAATTGAAAGTGGAGGCGCCTAAAGCCATGAAGCTTCTTGTCTACAGCGATCTGCATCTGGATCACCGGCCATCTATGGCGGTGGAGGAGGATGGACGACGGGTCGATGCAGATGCGGACCTTGTCATCCTTGCTGGCGACATCCATGTGGGAGTGCGTGGGATCCGCTGGGCCAGGGAGACGTTTCCTGACAAACCCGTGATTTATGTGGCTGGCAACCACGAGTTTTACGGCTACCACTGGACCAAGTTGCTCGACGAGATGCGTGAAGCTGCCAACAAGTACGACGTGGACTTCCTGGAGGTCGACAGTAGCGACATCGGTGGCTTCCGCTTTCTTGGCTGCTCTCTTTGGACGAACTTTGAGATCCTTGGTGAGGACAAGAAAAGGTTCGCGATGTATCACGCTAAAGGTGAAATGAATGATTACCGAGAAATCAAGATTTCGCGCATGCCTGAGATGTACTGGGTGCACGGCAAATATCT
>CAZMXB010000034.1:0-26809 GCA_964569855.1 uncultured Rhodoferax sp. | reverse complement strand
CGCGCACGAGGCGCACCAGCAGCCCGCGCTCGCTCGTGTTCGGCGGGCGCTTCCAACCCGCCTCGGCGTTCCACTTGATCGCCACGGCGCCGCACTCGACGGCGCGCCGCGCGAGCTCGAGGAAGCGGCTGACGCCCCACGCGACGCTCCGCGTGCCCTTCGCCACGTCGCGCGCGATGCCGTCGATCCCCACACCCACCACGAGCTGCACGCCGGGCAGCAGCCGCTGCAGCACGGGCGCGATGCGCCGCGGCTCCCAGGTGTGGAGCTGCACCGCGCGGGGCCGCGCGAAGAGCACGAGATCGTCGGAGAGATCCCACGCCGCGGAGATCCCGTCGGAGTGCCACAGCGTCGGCAGCGGCCCGCGCGGGGTGAGCAGCACCTGCTGCACCGCGCCCTCCATCGCGTCGAGGGGCGTGGTCACGGCAACGCCGGGAGCCCGGTGACCCCCGCCTCGGTGAGCACACGCACCGCGCGCACCAGGGCCGCCACGGGCGGGCAGAGGCCCGCCAGGAGGGTCTCGGCGTGCGAGAGCAGCAGCGCCCGCGCGTCGACCACCAGGCGGTCATCGGCGCCGTAGGCGCGCAGCCCCTCCGCGAGCTCGGCGGCGTGCGCCACCGGGTCGACGCCGCGGCACCACAGCCCGAAGGCGAGGTTGCAGGCGTAGGCCGGCGCCTCGGCCCCGAGGCAGCGCTCGTCGGCGCGGATCAGGTAGACCAGCGGGTGCATGATGCCGCCCGCGTCGCCCTGGAGGATGTGGCACCACTCATGCGCGAGCGTCTTGACCGTCTCCTCGGGCGACTCCAGCGCCGCGGGGGAGAGCGAGATCAGCGGCCTCGAGGTGAGCTTCGCGAGGGCCGCGAGGGCCTCCCCGCCGAGGCTGGTGAAGGGCGCGAGCGCGACGCCGCCGAGGGTGAGCAGCTCGGGGAGCGGCGAGGGCAGCGCCGGGAAGGCCACGCTCACGAAGCGCGCGGCGTGCTCGCGCGGCCAGCCCTTGCCTGCGAGCTGCGCGAGGGAGAGCACGTCGAGTACGAGGGCGCGGTCGGGCGAGTCGGGGGTGACGACGTTGACGCCCGTGGCCTCGATGGCGCGGCGCAGGGCGTGAGCGTGCGAGGGGAGGATCACGGCGTTCACAGGGCACCTCCATCCGAAGCGACGCCGGCGTCAGCGCGCCCGCAGTAGGCGCGGCCCTCGCGCACGAGGCACACGCCGCCGACCTGGGCGCACGTCACGACGGGGTCACCCGACGCGCGCCACGACCGGCCCTCGCCGTCGCAGATCACGGGCGTGTCGCCCTCGCACCGCTGCGACGCGGGGGTGCAGTCTCGCGGGCGCGGACACCCGGTGAGCACCGCGCCCGCGAGCGTCGCCAGGAGCACGCCGCCGCAGATCGCCAGCAGCGCGCCCACGCGCACGGCGCCGCGCTGCGGGTCGCTCGGGGGCGGCGGGGCCTGCGTCTCCCGCGGGAGCGCCGCGTCGACCGCATCCACCGCAGGCGCCACCCGGGCGCCCCACGGCGTGCCGCGCAGCACGGCCCACGCCGCGCGCAGGGCCTTGAGCACGTCGGGCCCGACCGCGCGGGCGAAGCGCAGGCTGTTGGCCACGCGGGGGAGGTCGCGCTCCCACCGCGCCCACGTCTCCGCGGGGATGGCGCGGGCGAGCGTGCCCACGATGCCGAGCACCGTGGCGACCACGCCGATGAGGTTGTTGAGCTCTTGCAGGGTCATCGGGTCACCTTGGGTTCGCTGTTGATGCGCGCCTTGATCGCGTCGGCGATCTCGCGCGGCGACATGGGCTTGAGCCACCGGGCCGCGGCGGCGCGGATGCACGCGGAGTCGGCCTCGGTCGAGGCGTCGCCCGAGAGCGTCGCCAGCGGGCCGGGCCACAGCGTGCGGACGTGCTCCAGCGCGTCGTGCGGACCGCGGAGCGTCACGGAGAGGTCGGTCACCACGAGGTCGGGCGTGACCGCCGCGAGCGTGCGCTCCAGCCCGTGCAGGTCGGGCACGTGCGTCGCCACGACCTCGTCGCGCAGCCCCGTCACCGCCTCGGCGACGTGCCGCATCACGGGGTCGCGGTCGAGGAGGACGGCGAGGATCATGCGGCGCCCTGCGCGCTCCGCAGGAGCTTGTGCACGCTGTCGCGGAGGCGCTCGACCTCCGACTCCAGCCGCTCGATGCGGTGCCCCTGCGCCTCGGAGGTCACCTCGGCGCGCACGCGGTCCTCGCGGAGCGAGGCGATTTCGCGCCGCGTCTCCTCGTGCTGCGCCTTGCTCTCCGCGCGCGCCGCGGTGTGTTCCGTGGCGATCGTGTCGAGGCGCTGGAGCACGCGGCCGAGACCGGCGACGAGCACGAGTAGCGGCACGAGCGCCCCGCCAATGGTAAGCCACTGCGGCATCTCCGATGCGAGCAGCATCAGCGGCGTCACCGCAGCCCCCGCGCGAGGTGCGGCCGCTCGCAGCGCACATCGCGGCGCGGGGGCACGAGGGGCGTGCGGTGGTCGCGCACGAGCACGCGCACGCAGAGCCAGAGGGCGGCGGCGGTCATCGTCCCATCGCAGCGCGCGCCTCGTCCCAATCGGTGAGGACCTGCGCAGCGGTCAGCGCGCTGGTCCACACCTGCACGTCGCTCATCATCGCGAGCGCAGCTGGCACGCTGAACGCATCGCCCGCGGTGCCGCCCACGTTGATCCGGTCGAGCGCCGGGCGCGAGCCCGTGTCCGACGCCGACCTGAGCGCGACGCCGTCGACGTAGAGCACGATGGCGCCCGTGCTCTGGGCGTGCGTCACCACGATGCGGTGAGGGATCGTCCAGTCCAGCGACACCGCAGAGGTGACGGCCGCGCTCCCAGCGACCCCTGAGCTGACGAGCACATCCGCCCCGCTGGTGAGCAGCGCGAGGAGGTTGCGCGTCACGGTCGACCCGTCCCACGCGATGAGCAGCATCTTCGCGCCCGACCAAGTGATCGGCAGCAGCCGTGCACCGACCGTGAGCGCGAGGGTCAGCGACGCGCCCGACGCGATCGTGGTCGTTGCCGAGAGGCGGTCCCCCGTCGCCGGAGAGCCGTCGCTCACCACGCCGCCGCGCCAGATCGACACGCCGGGGCGGTCCGTGAGCCACGACGCGCCCGTCGCCGTGAGCGTCGCCGCGCCCGATCCGAGGTCGCTCCAGGGCGAGCCGCCCGTGAGTCGCCAGTGGTGCAGCGCCGCGCGCGTGCTCACGGTGGGGCCGAGAGAGCTCAGCGACGACCCGCCCGCGGCCGCCGCCCAATGCGGCAGGCCCGCGTCGCTGACGGTGAGCACCTGCCCTGCGGTGCCGGGGCTGACCGCGACAGTGGCGACGGCGTCAGCCGCGCCCGCATCCTGCGCGGTGATGAGCGCGCCGTGCTGCGTGAGCCCGAGGCTCTGCGCGCGCTCGGAGGGCGAGAGCGCAATGAGCGCTGCGAGGATCGCCGCCCCTGCTACCGCCACGGTCCCTGTCAATCCGTATCGAGTCGCCATGGTCAGCTCCCGTGGATGAGCAGCGTCCCCGCCACACACCAGTCGATCGTGGTCCCGCCCGCGCCCGTAACGCGCACGCGGATGTTGGTCCCGCTCACATCGAGCACCGCGGCCCACCCGCTTGCGCCGCCGTCATCCGCGGTGATGAGCTGGTTGCGCACGTGCACCGTGCCCGCGACGTTGGTGACGCTCGCGAGGATCTTGAAGGCGACCTGTGCGCTGCGGTCGCTCTGCGTCGCGCTCACCACGAGGTCGAGGGCGTGGCCCTTGTCGGTCGTGGTCGCGATCGTCGCGATGGTCGTTGTCGTCGCGTCGGTGGTCTGCCCGTCGTCGGGCGCGAGGGCCGTGGTCCACGGCAGGCCCGTCACGTCCGTGGCCGCGAGCTGCGCCCACGCCGGGTCGGTGCCGTCGCTGCGCAGCACGCGCCCCGACGCGCCCACGGCGAGGCGCTGGTCCGCGCTCGCGCCACGCACGATGAGGTCGCCGCGCGTGGTCGTGGGGGACGATGCGGCGGTGGCGGGCTCCCACTGCGAGGTGGAGTTGTTCCACGCCAGCGTCTGCCCGTTGGTCGGCGCGGTCGTGGCGATGGTGCGTCCGCGCAGGTAGCCCGCATCAGCGAGGTAGGACGGCTCGCGCGAGGTCCACGTGCCCGGGGAGGTCGCCGAGGCGCGGCTGGAGTAGACCGTCCACGTGAGCCCCGTCGCGACGATCTGCCCGTCTGCGTAGACCGCGCGGTAGAGCGCCCACGACGACTCTTCGGCCACCGGCAGCGGGAGGCGCTCCCAGTTCTGCCCGTCGTCGTCCGAGCGCCAGAGGTACGGCGCGGCGCTCTGCGTGGCGATCCACGAGCCGTCGACGTGCGCGATGTCTGTGATGGTCGCGCCCCACGCGGTGGGCACGGTGATCGCGCTCCACGTCGTGCCGCCGTCGGTCGAGCGCCAGAGCAGCGTGGCCGAGAGCGCGGTGGTGCCGTCCTCGCGGTAGGAGGCCCACGCGAGGAGCGTGCGTGCGTCCGAGGGGCCACCCACCACGAGCTGGACCCGCGCGTCGGTGGGGATGCCCGCCATCGTGCCCAGGGCGCCGCCGCCCGTGGGGAACGTCGACAGCGGAGGGAGCGATGCGACCTGCCCGATGCTCGACGCGACGATGTGCCGCGAGCGCGAGTCGTCGTAGGCGATGGAGGTGGCGCGCCCGCTGCCGCTGCCCCACGAGGTGCCCGCGGAGTAGGGCCACGTGGTGCCGTCGTTCGCAGAGCCGACGACGTTGTACTGCCCCGCGCTGCCGCGCTGCAGGGCGTAGATGTCCCCGCCCCCGTCGACGATGCCGCGAATGGGCAGGCCCCCGAGCGCGGCCACGGTGGTCCAGTAGGTGGCATCGCTGGTGCCGACGCCGCTGGAGCTGGAGCCGTCGTGCACCGGGGTGGACCACGCGGTGTCGGTGGCGCCCACGAGCCCCCACGTCACCCAGTACACGCCGACCTGCGCGATGCCCGCGAGGGAGTCGGCGCTGGTGGGTACGTCGCGGTCCTGCCACGTGAGGCCGTTCTTGCTCACCGCGATTTTCGCGACGGGGCCCGATGCCGCGCCGGTGATCGCGTAGCGGTAGCGCTGCTGCTGCGCGCGGGTGTCGTCAGCGTCGACCGCGAGGCCGGTGATGCTCGTGAAGGTCGCCGCGTTGCCGCCGTGCGCCGCGCGCGTCCACGCGCCCCACCCAGGGCCGCGGAGGTAGTCGCTCCAGGCCAGCGAGTGGTGAAACAGGTAGTTGAGCCACTGCGCCGGGACCTTGTACCCAGCGGGAAGCCCGTCGTCGGCGATGGAGCTGATCGGCTCCACGAGGACGGCGCTTGCGCTCCATGCGAAGCGCGGCATGCGTGTCGGACGAGTCCCCATCAGTGCACCACCCCGGCGAGACTCCCGCCGTTGACCGGCGTCGAGCCGGAGAGATCCGCGAGGCCGGTGTTGACCCCGACCTCAAGAGCCTCGCTCCCGTCCGCGAGCGTGAACGCGTCGCCCGCGGGAGGGCAGAGGACCTGCAGCTCCACGCCCCCGGCGCGCAGTCGGCGCGCGATGGCGCCCACGTACCCGTCATCGGTGAGCAGGGCGTCCGTGGGCTCCGCGAGCATCGCCGCGGGGAACACCTCGGTGACCTCCCACGCGCCCGAAGCGAGCTCCTCCCCGGTGAGGATCGCCATGACCTCATCGACGTCGGGCACGGTGCCGTTGGAGCGCATCGTGCGCGCCCACGCGTGCAGCGCGACGCGATACCGCGCGTCGGTGATCGTGGTCGCGTCGAGGCGGCGCAGGCCCATCAGCTCCCCGAGCTGGGTGAGCGCGTGCCCTGCGCTGTCGTCGATCCCGAGGACCACCAGCGGGTGTGCCGCCGTTTCCAGCCGCTGCACCGAGGCCATGAGGCCGCGGACGAGGCCCTCGACGTTGGCCTTGCGGAGCTGCCCGGGGAGCAGGGCGACGCCCTCGCCCTCGTGGTCCTCGATGAGCGCGACGTCGGTGACGGCGTTGGCCTCGGTCACGACAGGCCCCGCGTGACGGTGATGCGCCCGGTCGCAAACACGCAGCGCTCGCGCTCGCCCGGCACGTAGTTGGTGCGCTGCTGGAGCGCCTCGGTGGCGACGGTGCCCACGAAGACGTAGGCGTCGGTCACGCCCGCGACCGCGCACACGGCGGTGAGCAGGTCGGAGATGCGCGCGGGGGACCCGGCGCGGAACTCGTCGCTCACCTCGAGGAACGCGGCCTTGACCGCGGCGTCGCCCGCGTAGGTGTCGGGGTCGACCTCGACGCGGATGGTCGCGTACATGGTCAGCGAGGTGGGGCGCGAGAACTTCACCGAGCGCGACCGGCCGTTGCTGTCGGTGAAGGTCACCGTGGTGCTGCCCACCGTCTCGATGCCCCCTGCCTTCGCAGCGAACACCGCACGCCCCACGGCGTCGTCGTCGCCGCCGAGGACCATGGCCTCGACGCTTTTGCCCGGCCTCCCGATGGCATCCGGCAGCAGCGAGGTGTTCTCCCACCCGGTCACCTGGGTGACGCCCGAGACCTCCAGCACCTGCGCCACGATGGCGTCGAGGGGCGACGACGCCGCGCGCTGTGCGCTCTGCTCACGCCGCAGCCGAAAGGCCGCGTCCGTCTCGACGGGGAGGCCCGGCGTCGCATCGGCGAGGTTCGTCACCGCGGTCCACCCGCTGACGGGCGTGGAGATCACCGTGATGGTCCCGGCGGGCGCCGGGGTGCGGCCCGTGTCGAGGGCCTCCGCGGCGACGGTGAGCGTGGTGGCGCTCCCGGTGCTGTTCGTCACCGAGGCGGTGGTCACCCAGGCGTTCGCAGGCTCCCCCGTCACCGAGGCTCGGCTCCCCGCGGGGATGGTCACGCCGTTGTTGAGCGTCACCGAGAGCGTCACGGTGCCCTTCGTGGCCGCGCGACGCTCCAGCGCGGGGAAGATCCCGGCCACCGCGGCGAGGGCCTCCCCCGCTGCCCCGCCAGGCGTGCGCGCCGCGTAGACCGCGCCCACGAGCTCCCACATCTGCCCGAGCTTCGTGGCGCACAACGCGAGCACCGGGCCGAAGACGCTCTCGGCGGACACGTCCACGTCGGAGCCGAGCTCCGCGCGCACGTCGGTCTCCAGCTCCGCGAGCACCTCGGTCGCGGTCTTCGGCACCCAGCCGGTGGCGGTGAGCCCCGCGGTCACGCTGCCCCCGCGGCGAAGTCGGTGACGGTGATGGCGCTGCCCTCGACGGGCATGACGGTGAAGCTCACCGAGGCGCGGCGGGCGGCGCTCACCGAGAAGCGGAACGCCTCGACGCTGCGCACGCCGGGGCAGGTCGACACCGCGCGCCGGTAGACGCCCTCGGCCACGGCGAAGCCCGAGGACTTCCCGAGCACCTGGGTGAACAAGGGGATGCCCACCCCGAGGTCGAAGGGGTACTCCCCGGCCACGAGCCCGAGGCGCAGGTGCAGCTTCTGGCGCACGGCGTCGGCGCCCGAGGTGAGCTCCGCACGCCGCAGGCCATCAGCCCCGCGAGTGAGCTTCAGATCGCCGGTGAGGGGGTCGAGGGCAAGGTCACGCACGCGGCCCAGCGTGCGTGCCGATCCGTGCGGGGGGCTACCCCAGGCTGCGACACTGACCGGGACGAGGCAGCCGCGCCCGACGTATGGTCACCGCATGCGCCCCTGGTTGCCCGTTCTAGCCCTCCTCGCCCTCGGATGCTCCGTTGCCCCTGTCGGGGTGCTCCAGCCCCCTGGAGACGCCGCCACGGGTCAGGACGGGCCACCCCTGTGCCTTCCCGGTGCTCAGGTTGCGTGCGCGTGCGTCGGCGGATCCATGGGGGCGCAGGTGTGTGCTCTCGACGGGAGGTCGCTCGGGCCGTGCGCGTGCTCGGGTGCGGACGCTGGCACCGACGCAGCGACCGCAGACGCCCCGGCGCCTCGAGATGCCCCGCCGACCGACACCGGGTGTGCCCCGGGCGATGTCGAGCCGTGCTTCTGCCCAGGGGCCATCGGAGAGCGCACCTGCGCCGCCGACGGGTGGGGGGCGTGCCGTTGCCCCGCGGTCGACGCCGGTGCCGCCCCCGACGCCGCCCCCGACGCTCCCTCTGCGCCCGACGCCGGGTGCTCGATGGACCTGCAGACCGACCCGATGAACTGCGGGGAGTGCGGGCGGCGCTGCGCGCTCGCGAACGCCACCGCTCGATGCGTCGCCGGGGAGTGCGCCATCGCGGCGTGCGTGCGGGTCGAGGGGCAGGATTTCGCGGACTGCGACGGCATCGCGGCCAACGGCTGCGAAGCCAACAGGCAGAGCGACGTCAACTCCTGCGGCGTGTGCGGCAGGGTGTGCACGTTCTTCGTGACCAACCCCTCGGCGCCGTCGATCTACTGCAGCCTTGGCCGATGTGGGCCGTCGCCGTGCATGGGATCAACGGCCAACTGCAACGGCAACGCGAGCGACGGCTGTGAAGTGAGCATCCTCTCCGACCCCAACCACTGCGGCGGGTGCCGGGTGCGATGCGCCGCGGGCAGGATGTGTGTGAACGGGCGCTGCGAGTCTTAGGTGGCCTTGGCCTTCGTCGCCGCCACCGATGCCAGCGCAGGCGTCGATGTGGGCGCCGCTGCGGCACCCGTGACGGCGCCGGTACCAAGGTTCGCGGTTCCGGTCACGACGTGGGTGTGGCTGTTCAGCGCCGCGCGCAGCGTTTCCAGGCGGTCGTTGACGAGGTTCGCGAGGGCGACGAACTGCGACGCCGCCGCGCCGCCGATGTGGACCGTCTTGTCGGTGTCGACCCGGATCACCGTGTCGGTGCCCAGCGTCATCCGCATCGAACCGTTGGCGAAGAAGGTCACCCGCGCGTTGCTGTTGCCCACCACGAGCCCGGGGTCGGTGGGCTGCACCGCGCCGTTGGTGCCGGTGCCCGCGGGCGCGTTGGTGAGCTTCCGGCTGCGGTCGAACAGCCCCGGGATGAACACCCCGCTCCCGAGGTGGTGCCGCCCGAGAAAGCCCGGGTCGGTGACGTCGCCCCCGCCGACGCGCCAGTGCCCGATGGCATCCTCACAGAACAGCGCGACGCCCATGTCGCCGGGCTGGATCGCGAACGCGATGAAGTGGTCCGCGGTCCTCGGGAACACCACCGGCACGCAGGGGAGCACGGGGTAGTCCTCGTGCGTGATCCCGCCGTCGGGGTCATGCACCGCGCACCGCACCAGCGGCACGAGGTCGACCACCTGCAGCGTCGGGTCGTAGCTCTGCACGCGGCAGGGCATCGCGGTGTGTACTTGGCGGAGCGCGTGCTCGATGTGCGCGCGGATCAGGTCCTCTTCGCTCGGCTCAATCGTGCGGTCCCACGTCATCGAAACAGCCTCCGGCTCTCGTAAAAGGCGAGGCTGGTGAGGTCGAGCTCTGCGCCCCACTCTGCCCCGCGGGTGTCGCCCTGAAGGGCCATGTGCCCGATACGGTAGGTGCCGCTAAGCACCGTGCTCTGCAGCTGCACGAGGCCACCGGGGGCGAGGCCTGGGATCAGCAGGCACTTCGCCTTCGCGCGATGCCTCCCGTTCTTCTCGGGGGAGCCGACGAGGCCCGTGTCAGCGCTGAGCACCACCGCCGACCGCTGGAGCGCACGCCCCCGGGGCAGGAGCTGCAGCACGCCCGACTGCACCGACCACTCCAGGCCGGCGCTGCGGCACAGCGTCGTGAGCTGCTCCGCGGCGGGGCCATGGAGCACGTGGCCCTCGGGGAAGAGCGCGCCCACGCGCCCGATGGCCGCGAGCTCGGAGACGTCGTCCACGTTGCCCGGATCGACTTCCATCTGCTCCGCGATGCCCCGGATCACGTCGCGCAGGGAGGTATCAGCCGCGAAGGCGTTCGCCCCCCGCGCGCGCCGCAGCGCGAACTCCCCATCCCCCGCGCCGATCTCCAGCGTCCACTCGGGGTGCTCGCGCTTCTCGACTGCGCGCCGGAGGTTGCCGCGGAAGATCACCGGCCGGGACGCCTCGACGTACCCCGCGGAGACCTCCACGACCGTCTGCGGGTTCGCCGCGCCCGCTGCGCTCCCGAACGACCTGCGCCGGGGGAGCGCGAGGATCTGCGCCCGGTGCTCCGGGCTGAGGTTGTACAGCACCAGCTCGCACGTCCCCGGGCGCGCGGCGGTGCTCCGTTCGATCTTGAACGAGCAGTCGAGGTCGGTGGTCGCGAACGGCCCGACCTGCACCCGCCACGCGCGCTGGAAGAGGCGCTGCGTCACGGGATGACCTCGCGCACGGCGTCGAGGTCGGCGCCATCGAGGTAGAGCAGCACGTGCCGGTCACCGAGGGAGGTGAAGGTCGGATCATCGAGGCCCTCGCGCACGCTGCGCTGGTCCACGAGCACGATGTCTCCCGCGGGGCGCCGCGAGTCCCGCACGCCGCGCAGGAGCCGCAGGGAGGGCGCGAGCACCCGCCCGGTGACGATGGCCGCGCCGTCCTGGTCGGCGAGGTCGAGGGACCACCGGCCGCTGCGCTGCGACCAGCGGAAGGTGAGCTGGTATTCGCGCCCGTCGAGGGCGGTGGTCTGCGTCCACGTGCTCTGCCCGCCCGGGGTGCAGGGGATGTTGAGGACAGCCATGGTCAGGGTCTCCCTCCGCCGATGGCGGCAAGCAGGAGGTTTTCGCCAACCGAGTTGTTCGGAGTCGCGGGCTGCTGGCCTCGGTTCTGCGGCGGCTGTCCGCGGCGCTGCGCGGGCACCGGCACCCGCTGGATGTTCGCCCGCCGGATGCGCCGCAGCTCCAGCACCACCGGGAGCGCGTTGCCGTGCTCGGAGTCCTTCGAGGTGCTGTAGCGGGTGAGGACCAGGTCCTCCACGGTGCGCAGCACGCCCGTGTAGCGGAGCACCGCGGCGCCCACGAGGGCGTGGAGCGCCTCGTCCACCGCGCGCACGCGGTCGAAGCTCCCGCTCCAGGTCAACACGCTGGCCTTGAGCTCGCGCCCGCCCACGTTGAGCGTGGTGGGCTGCACCCCGCCCGTGACGCCCCCGGTGTGTGACGCGGGGAGCACCAACGGGCTGTTGGTGACCATCCCCTCCAGCGTGATGGTGTCGGGGTTGCGCTTGAGGTGGTCGACGATCACCACGCCGCTGTCGACCGCATGCTCGGTGGGCTCCGCGGTCGACTCGTAGCCCTCCTTCTCGGTGACATCGAGGGCGATGGCGAGGAAGCCATCCGCGGTCTGGTATTCGAGCAGGGGCTGCACCATCGCGTCACTCCTCCGCGTCCTGGGGGTGGGCTTCGTCGCGCTGTCGGCGCGCACGCTCATCCATGAGTTGCGCGACGCGGTTCATCACCTCGCGCGGGTCGGTCACGCCAGTGATGTTGAACTGGTTGGTCGTGTGGTTCTGCACCGTGCGGTTGCCGCCGCCAGCGCGCACCGGGGCCGTCATCGCTGGCGTGTAGCTCAGCGCCCGCAGGTAGTCCGGCTGCGTCGGCGCGGTGGGCGCGCGGTCGACCGTGGGGGTGATCGACGTGAGGCGCACCCCGCGACGCCCTGTGACGCTTGCGGTGCCCGGGAGCAACGGCGCCGTGGGCTGACGACCTCGGATCGGCACCGCCGCCGGGCGCTGCCCCTGGATGATCGAGGTGAGGCGCGGGCTCGATCCGACGAGGGTCTCCAGCACGTTCCACTTCGTCAGGAAGCGATCAAGGCTCTCGTAGGCGGCGTCGATCCACTCCGTCACGTCCCGCCACAGGATCGGGAGGTACTGCAGCGTCTCCCGCGCGGCCCCCGCGCCGTACAGGTAATCGATGAACCGCCCGATGACGGAGTTGCCGCCGCGCAGGAAGGTCACGATGTCGTCGATCACCAGCAGGATGACCGCGAGCGCAGCCCCCGAAAGCGCGAGAGGCGCAAGCACCGGGGCCCACGCGGCGATGATCTTCACCCCCGCCGCCGCCCCTGCGACCCCGAGGGCGGCGATGGCGACGTTCACGAGGTTACTCCCGCGCGTCATCCGCGAGAGCCACCCGGTGGCGTTGGCGATGCCGTTGGTGAGGTAGGTGACCACCGGGAGCAGGGAGGTGGCGATCACGCTCCGCACGCTGTCGAGAGCGACCTGCATGCGCCCCTGCGCCACGGTGAAGCGACGTCCCTGCTCAACCGCCTCGGGGAGCACCCCGCCACCCAGGGCGGCGAAGTCCTCGCGCTGGCGCCGCAGCGCCGCCGACCCGCCCGCGAGCACGGTGAGCATGCGACGCCCGTTGGAGCCGAACAGCTCCTGCGCGAGCCGCGCGCGGTGGATGGGGTTGCGCACGCGCTCGAAGCGGTCGGCGAGGTCCAGCAGCACGTCGCTCGTGTCGCGGATCGTCCCGTCGGTGTTCCGCGCGCGCACCCCGAGGCGCCAAAGGGCGTTGGTGGGGCCACCCGTGCGGGCCTCGATGGCGCGCAGGCCTTCGGCGAGGGTGGTGAGCGACCCCGTGACGACGTCGGCGCCCACGCCCGCGGCGTTGCCCGCGAAGGCGAGCTGCTGGAACTGCGTCTCCGTGACGCGCGCGGCATCGGCGGTCTCTCGCAGCGCGGCCACGTCGCCCGCGAAGGCCACGGCGAAGCGGTGAGCCACCGCGACGACGGCGCCCATCCCGGCCGCGAGCCCGAGGGCCCGCATGCGCACGCTGCCCTTGAGGCTGTTGAGTAGTTTCAGGCCGGGGATGGTGTCGAGGAGCGCCCGCTTCTCGTCCTCCGCGGCCTTGGCGGCGGCCTCTGCCGCCTTCGTCGCCTCCGCGGCCTCGGCGGTCTTCGCCTTCTCGCGCTCGGCCGCGGACCTCTGAACGTCGGCGAGGACCTTCTTCTCGGTCTTCGAGAGCGACTCCTCCAGCTTGATCTGGCGGTCGGTCTTCTTGACGAGTTCGTCGAGGCCCTTGTCGTCGACCTTGAAGCCGAACTCCGCGAAGACCTGGCGCAGTGCTTCACCTGCCACGGGTCACTTCTCCTGCGCGGCTCGCGCCTCAGCGTCGAGGAGCGCGTCAATGATCTGGTTGGCTGCGTAGACGTCGGCCAACGTCCACTCGTGGAGGATGGTGCGCAGCGAGTCGCTGAAGCGCCCGCTGGAGGCCACGCGCCACACCGGCCACGGGATGTCACTCACCGCAGCCGGGGGCACGTGGATCGCTACTTCGCCGCGGCGGAGGCCTTGGCCGCGAGAGCCTTGGCCTCCGCCTCCAGCCACGCGGCCAAAGGGCCGAAGTTCAGCTTGAGCGCCCCTCCGAGCCAACTGAACAGCGCCACGGCGTCGCCCTGGAAGTGGATCTCCCACTGCGCGCCCGCGGCGCCACCGAGCGGGAGCTTGCGGTCGCCGCTGACGATGAGGGTGTGCTCCGCGAGGACCTTGCACACGTCGAGCACGTCGGCTTCTTCCAGCCGCGTCGCCAGCTCCGCGAGGACCGCGCCGATGTTCGTCGAGGACACGAGCTGCGAGGGGTTGTCGAGCATCGCGGCGAAGCTCGGACCGACGATGCGGACCGTCTTCGCCATGAGCTTGATCATCGCGCTCGTGTTGAGCGGCTTGATCTCGTAGGTGTGCCCCCCGAGGGTGACGATCTCCGGCTCGCGCATCAGCCCACCGTCGCCGCAGCGGTCGCGCCGTGCGCCCAGGTGGCGTTGAACAGCTCGATCTCCCACTCCAACTGCCCGACCTCCTTGCCGCGCGCCGTCGCGGGCCACTTCTTGATCTTGGCCGTGGGGCTGGTGACGATCAGGGAGCCCGTCGCGATGTCGCGCATCTCGAAGGGCACCACCGCGCCGCGCTCCATCAGCGCGCCGAGGAGCGCGTTGGTGGACGAGGTCTGCAGGGTGACGATCTTCGCGTTCGCGCGCGGGTCGAGGATGATCGCGATGGCGGTCGACCCGTCCGCGCCGACCTTCGAGGTGTGACCCTCGCTGGCGGGCTCGCACGTGAAGAAATCGCCGTCGCCCATGCCCTGGGACATGTCGAGGCCACCGAGGGTCAGCGCGACCTGCTGCGGCGAGTAGACCTTGAGGGGATCGCTCATGACTCAGTTCTCCGTGCGGCTCAGGCCGCGACCGTGCCTGCGACGTTGACGGCGTGGATGGCGCCCTGCACCGTGGCGTTGAAGGTGACGTTGGGGAGCACGCGGGTGGCGCGCTGCGAGGAGCTCAGCGACGCCGCGGTGGGCACCGAGGTGCTCCAGGTGGCGAGCAGGTTGTACGGGGCCCCGCTCGCCTCGGTGAGCTGCGCGCGGAGTTCGGCGTGCGCCCGGGCGATGCCCTTGTCCGTGAACCCGATCTTGTCGCCCTGCGCGCTGACGAGGAGCCCGAAGATCCGCTCCCCGATGCGCGCGTGGAGCCAATCGAGGCCGTGGATGATGTCCAGCCACTCCCCGCCCCCGACCTTGCCGCCGAAGGTCACCTTGCGGCCCGCGATGGTCTCGATGCTGCCGCTGTTCTTCGCCACGAGGGCCGCGCGGGCGCTGCTGTCGACGGGCCAGCTCCCGACACCCACGAGCTCGCGGTTCACCCAGGTGACGCTCCCGGGGCTGTACGCCAGGGCGTTGCCCACGAGGGCCGCGGCGATCCACGAGTCCACCGTCGCGATGGCCGGGTGGAAGCTCACGTGCGTGCGGAAGTAGTCCCGGTCCGCCGTGAGGTAGGCCACGTCGGTGATGCTGTCGGCGTTGAGCACCTCGGAGTCGGCGTTCTGCGCGACGAGGATCTTCTTCGGCGTCAGCGGCTCGATGGCGGCGGCGAGGGCGAGGATCTCCGCGGAGCTGTTCGAGTCCAGCAGCGCGCAGTACCAGTCGTCATCCTCCGCGCGGATCGCGGTGAGGTCGGACGCGATGCCCGGGTCGCCCGTGCGGTCCTCCAGCGCGAGGTCACCCGCGGTCACCTCCAGCGAGGGGATCAGCCCGGCCGGCGCCGCGAGGGTGATGTGCGTGGTGTCGTCGGTCGCGGTCCAGGGCGCGGCCACGCCCACGGTGAAGGTCCCGCCCGTGCCGCTCTGGATCGGGATCGCGATGGAGGTCACCCGCGCGAAGAGCTTGGTGGTGGTGACCGTCGCGTTGCCGCCGTTGGGGATCGCGAGCGTGTCGGTGATCGTCGTGCCGTTGGCGTCCTTGCCCGTGACGGTCGCGGTGGTCGCGTCCCAGTCGGCGTGCGACGAAAGCGTCAGCGTGATGCGCCGCGAGGGGGAGAGCGCGCGGTAGCCCAGGGCGCCGTTCAGGATCGCCCCCGAGAGCGTCTGCAGCGAGGTCGACGACGCGCCGCCCGTGGCGAGGATCGCGTCCACGTCGGCGAGGGCGTTGATCGCCGCGGTGAGGTTGGTGCAGATTTTCGCGACGCTCGCGCTGCCGTCGCTGGTGTAGGTGGCTTCCAGGCCCTCACACTCGACGGTGTAGGCCGTCTCGTTCGACGCCTCGGGGGTGAGGCGGATCGACTTGGTGAACGCGTTCGCGCGGCGCCCGATCTTGATGGCCGCGGGCGGGTTGGGCTGCGACCACAGCGCACTGGCGATCTTGTGCGCCGTGTCGTCGGGCGTGTAGCCCGCGGCGGTCATCTCGCTCAGGCTCGCGTAGCTGTGCACGCGGTCGCTCGTGCGGCGCGTCTGGTACGCGAGGATGCACGGCGTCGAGAAGCCCTGCTGCGTGACCGCGCTGGACACGCGGGTGATGGCGACGGCGACGATGTCGTTGAGGCTCATGAGAATATCCCTCCGCTGTCCACGGTGTCGGGCAGTGCAGTCCCCGCGGAGCCGGTCACCGTCGCGCCGATCTGGACGCTCGTGATGGTGGCCGTCTGCCCCGCGGTGTCGGTGTAGTGGCTCACCGCGTTGAACGTGAGCTCCACGGTCGCGCGCGAGGTCATGCGCCCGTTAAACGGGTAGTCCGTGCGCCGCACCGGGGCCACGCTCGCCAGCGCCACGTTGAGCGCCTCCAGCGCCGCCAGGGAGCTCGGGGCGCGGCAGCGGTCGACGATGCGCTGAGCGACCGCGGAGGCGTCGTAGCCCGCGCGCTGGTCCTCGACCTCGACGTCGACCTGCAGCACCGGGCGCCGGTCGCCATGGAGCGACGGGGTGAGCTCGGTGACGGCGGTGGCCGCGGCCTCGTTGAACTCCCACTCCTCCGCGTCGAGGCCCACCTGCGGGATGGACACCCACTGGATGAGCACCAGCGCGGCGCCAGCGGGCACCACCGGGCGCGTCGCGTTGGCCTTCACGCAGAGGGCCGCAGCGGTGCCGGTGAGGGTCGACAGCCAGGTGAGCAGGCCGGGCTCCAGGGTCGCAAGGTCCATCAGGCGCCCTCCACGAGCCACGTCACCGAGGACCGGAGCTGGCCCGTGTCCACCAGCGGCGTGCTGCTCTTCTTCTTCGCCACGGTCGCAGGGCTCAGCGCAGGCTCGATGCCCGCGGCGATGCGCTGCTGAATCCACCCCGCGACCTTCGCGCCGATGGCGTCGAGGGCGGGCTTGAGCTCGATGTCACCGGCCACCACCTTGGCGAGCATCACGCGCTCCAGCCGGGCGATGTCCTCGGTCCTCTCGTCGATGGTGCCGCGGATGAACGACCGCGCCGGGATGCCCGCGCGGGGTGCGCCGAACTCATGCACGGCGGCGACCTCGAGCAGCGACAGCTTCCCCGTCGCCCCCTCGCGCTCCTTCTTGGGCGCGTCGCTGAGGATGCCCACGCGCACACCGGCCTTGCTGCTCCGCAACGCGCGGATGCGCGCCACGAGGGCGTCAGCGCCGTTGTCGACCACGCGCACGCTCATGGGCGCGCGAGCCTCGGCCCGCCGAAGCGGGCGCGCGCGAGGCGCTGACGCTCTTCAAGGTAGGACGTGCGGGCCTTGTCGTTGCCCTCCTGCCTCGCGGTGGCGCCTCCCGGGCCCATCGCGATGAGGTGCGCGGCGAGGAGACCCTGCGCGGCGTCCGCGTCGTCCCCGAAGCCCGTCACGTCGGTGCGCGTGAGGGCGTTGGCGAGCTTCGCCTCCACCAACGCGTCGCCGATGGCCACGAACTCCGGGTATTCGACGCGGAACGTCGCGAGGGACATCGCCACGATCAGCTCGCCTTCTGGCCCTTCGGGGGCTTCTCGCCGTCGCCCGCAGGGGGCTTCGGCGCGGTGAGCGCCTCGACCTGCGCGCGGAGCTCGGCGAGCTCGCGGTGGGCGTGCTCGAGGAGCAGGCCGCGGCGGTCAATCTCGGCCACGGCGGCGCGGAGCTCGCCCGCGGGCACCGTGCCCTCGTCGGTCGACGGGAGCACGAGGCCGTCGTCTCGCACGGGCTGCAGGCGCCCGGTCTGGAGCGCGATGGCGACGCCGGGGTTGTTGGCGTCGACCTCGCCCTGGGCGCCGGGCATGACGCCGCAGACCTTGGCCTTGGCCGTGTGCGGGTTGCGCACGAGCACCATGTGCTTCTGGCGCTCCATCACGCGCACCCGTCCATGTAGCGGGCGCTGCCGGGGTAGCGGAAGATCACGCCGCCGCACTTCATGTGGCAGATGACCTTCCAGGCGAGGCCCTCCTGCTGGGGCGCGAAGGTCTCGAACTCCACGGGCAGGAGCGTGCAGACCTTCTCCTCACGGCGGCTGAACGCCATGATGCGCGGCACGCCACCGGAGCCCGCCGTCTCCAGGCGCTCCCAGGTGTCGATGGTGATGCCGGGACGGTTCTTCTTGAAGAAGTCCATCGCGGTCACGTCGGTGTTGGGGATCAGCTTGCGCTGCGCGATCTCCTCCAGCGAGGGCGGGAGCAGGATCGTGTCGCCCGCCTCGGTGCCGCGCGAGTCCACGCGGATGTCGCCGAGGATGCCGAAGAGGTCCTGGGCGATCTCGGCGCCGTCGGTGCCGGCGTTCGACCACAAGCCCGTGATGGGGCTGAAGGTGGGCACCGACGCGTTGTTGAGCGCGCCGGTGTAGCCGACCTCGGTGTCGCCCACGGCCACGAGCTCGTCGAGCTTGCGGGCGAGCACGGAGCGCGCGGCGAGGGCCCGCGAGTCCTCGATGCTGCGGCGGGCCATCACGCTGCGGCGCGCATCTTCCAGCGTGTAGTTGTAGGAGTCGCCGTAGTTGTAGAGCTTCGCCTCGACCTCGGCGCTCTGCGAGTCGACACCGGGGAAGTCCGTCGCCCAGTTGACCACGCGCTTGGCCTGACCGGCGTAGTCGCGCGTCTCGTAGAGGTAGGACGCCGCACCCGGGTCGATGTCCGACTTCACAGGGAAGAGCAGCGTGCCCTTGAGGTCGGGGTACTGCTGGTCGAACGCGCGCGCGTCGATGTCGACGAGCTGGCGCGTGAGGATGGCGGTCTCGTTCGCGTCGAGGCGCTGCTCGATCGGGAGCCGCGCGTTGATGGCGCCGATGACGCTCGCGTACTGGTCCTGTCGGATGGATCGCTTCATGTCGTTCCTCAGCGCGGCAGGAGCCGCAGTCCCGCGAGGCCCGCGCCGGTGGTCTTCTCGATCCACCGGGCACGGACGATCTGTGAGAGGTCGTTGGCGTCGGCGGTCGCGCGGAAGTGGCCGAGGGTCTCGTCCCCCGAGGCCACCATGCGCACGAGCACCGGCTTGTTCACGTCCACCGCGGTCTCGCTGTAGACGTAGATCGCGCCGTCATCGAGCACGGGCACCTGATCGTCGACGGCGTAGGCGCCCGGGGGCTTGGTGGCGTCGTAGAGCACGATGCCGCCGAGGCGCGCGTCCAGGGGGCCGAGGCCCGCGGCGAAGCCCACGGTGTACGCACCACCGATGCCCGACTGCGCGGGCACGTAGACCTCGGTGACGAAGCTGAAGAACTTCTTCCCCGTGAGGGTCGTGTTGCCGCCGTTGGGCATCACGAACGCCTCCTCCTGGGGCAGGCCGTTCTCGTCCTTGCCGCGCACGTACCACGTGGTCAGGTCGAAGTCCGCGTGGGACGTCGCCGTGATCGTGATGGGGCGCGGCGGGTACATCTCGTTCTGGCCCACGGCACCGTTGAGGCCCGTGGTGGTGATGCTCGTGGCCGTCGCCGCGGTCGCGTCGGTGGTCACGATCCCGTCGGCGTCCGCGGCGTCGGGCGCGGTGTACGCCTCGAAGCCCTGGGCGGTGCCGTTGTCGCCGTCGCGCATGCAGGGCAGGCCCGCGACGAGCGCGGTGAGGGCGAGGCCCGAGAGCACGCGGTAGCGCTCGGCGGGGTTGGCGATCTGACCGGCGAAGCCCTTCGCGGGCGCCTGGTCGTAGGTGGCGAGGTTCGGCATGGCTCAGACCTTCCCGAGGGAGATGGGCGCGTGGCTGCGCTCGTAGGTGCGGCGACGCAGCGCCGCGGCGGGGTCCTCGTCGCCGTCGGTCTTCACCGCGGCGGGGTTCTGCGGGTCGCGGCCGTTGGCGAGCGCGTTGGCGGCGGCGAGGGAGTCGTTGCGCGTGGCGGCCGTGGCGGTGACCGCCTCGAACATGCCCAGCACGGTGTCGACGCTGAGGCCGTCGAGCTTCACGGTGGGCAGCGCCTTCGCGACCACCTGACGGCGGATCTCGTCGGCCTTGAGCCCATCGAGCTTCACGTCCGCGCCGAGGACCGCGCGCGCCGCGCCGAGGAGGGCCCCGCGCTTGGCCGCGATGGAGTCCTGCACCGCCTCGGGGACCATGTCCTCGGTGACGGGCTCGGGCGTGGCGGCGCTGGCGGCAGCCATCTTCGCTTCGAGGCCCGCGACGGTCTGGAGCGCCTTCATCAGCGCGTCCTTGACCGCGGCGAGCTCGGCGCCGTCGGCGTCGGCCTTCTTCTCCATCGAGTCGACCGCGTCCTGGGCCATCGCGAGCTTCTTGTCGTCGAGGGCCTTGTCCTCGCCGTCGAGGCGGAACTCGACGCCTCGGATCTTGATCTTCTTCATCGTCGGGTCTCCCGCGGGCGCATCGACCCGCACTGCGACGGCCCCGCCATCGAGGCGCAGCCCCACATCACTGCCCGCGCGGCCCCAGCCCGAAGGCCCCAGCCCCACGTGGTTGTACTGGCGGTTGCGCTGCACGCGCTGGTAGCTCTCGCCCTCGAAGACGCCCGGGGTCTCGTCGAGGTCGCACACGTAGCCCGCGCTGGTGTCCTTGCGCTCGCCGGAGCGGATCCGCGCGCACTCGGCGGCGTCGTTCACGGTGAGGGTCGCCACGAGGTACCCGCCCTCAACGCGGGCGTCATCGTGCACGTGGCCCACGGCCACGGCGCGGTAGGTGTCCGCGGTGACGAGGCCCTCGGGGTGCAGGTCGGTCACCGTGGCGCCGTGCAGCGTGGCGAGCGACGGCTCAGCCCCGAGCTCTTCGGCGGGCACGAGCTCGGCCCACTCTTTTCCCGCGGTGTCGCGGTAGCGCAGCACGCCAGCGCGCGCCACGGCGGCCTCGACGCGGAGACCTCCCTGGGGAGTCTCCACGACGCGGCGCAGCGGGGCGGCGGTGTCGAGTCGGAGCGCGGGCACGCCCCAACGGTGCGCGGGGTGCGCCGGGTTGCGCTAGCCATCGCTGTGCCAGTGACCGGGACGGGGAGGGAGGTCAGTCGTCGAAGCCGGGGATGACGGGGATGGCAACGCAGCGGCACTGGAAGTGGACCCCAGGGAGCCCGCGGGTGCCCCTGCGGCGGTCGACGATGGGGGGATCGTCGTAGCGGTAGCGGTTGCCCTCCAGCACCTTGTGGTCGGCGCGCACCCGCTCGTCGCGGCTGGTCGACCACACGAACTCGGTGATCCCCGCGGCCTCGTGCCTGCGCTGCGTGACCTCCGCGTTGAGCTTCAAGACCTGGTCGCGGGCGATGAGCTCGGCCCGCGAGCGGGTGACCTCGCCCATGTCGCGGATCGACTTCGCCACCTCTTCGACGCGCGTGCCGGCCCCGGCGTCGTCGAGGATCGCCCGCACCCGCGTCACCTTGTCGGCCGCGAGGCTCTTGATCAGCGCCACGTTCTCGTCGCGAAACGCGGCCATGACGGGCCCGAGCTCGGGCTCCGCGGTCGGGAGGTCGACGCCCAGGCTGGCCTTGAGCTGGCGCGCCCACGCCTCCCGCGAGGCGGTGGCGGTGGCGGTGGAGATCTCCTGCAGCCGCGCCACGAAGCTCTTGCCCTTGAGCACCCGGCGCACGGCGGCCGCGGCCCGCGAGGCGGCGCTGCGACCCTTCGCGCGGGTGAAGGGCGGATCCCCGTCGGCGGCGTCGGCGCGCACGATCCCCTCGGCGCGCAGGGCATCGAGGATCGCGGTATCCATCTCCGCGCTGAGCTCCCGCAGGAGCTTGGTGTGCGCGACGATGGCGCCCGACGGCGGCGCGGGCGGCGGCACCCGCGGGCGGCGACGCTTCGACGCCGCGGCCTCGGTGAGGCGACGGCGGAACGCAAGGATCTCAGTTCGGGAGGCCACTGAGCTTCGCTCCCTTCGCCTCGCGGCGACGCTTCACAGCCTCGCGCGTCTCTTCGACCAGCGCCGTCGCGAGGGCGGTGGCGAGCGTGGTCAGCGCCCAGGTGACCGTCCAGTTGATCACGCTGCACCTCCCGTCAGTTCGATGTCCACCCGGACCGAGTCCCACCACACCGACACCGTCGGGCACGTGACCGCGAACGGCGGCACCGGCGCGGGCGTCGCATCCCCGGGCTGCACGTAGGCGAGCGTGAGGTGCGGCGTGAACCCGTGCCCCTTCGCCACCTCGAAGCCCGCAGCGCGCAGGAATGCCACCAGCGCGGGGCGGGTGTTGGTGATGGACGGAGAGTCCACGGGCACGTAGACCGGCTCCCCCGCAGGCCCAGCTGCGAAGCGTCCAATGCCGCCGAGCGTCGCTTCGATGGGTGCCACGGTGAGCGCCCACAGCCGCACAGCCGCCACCGCGCGGTCGATCGACTGCGGGTCCCCACGGTCGTTCATGCCGAGGAAGGCCAGCGTGATGTGCAGGTCTTCGGCGGGCGTCTCCGTCGGCAGGCGCGACGCGTATGCGGGCGGGAGCTGGAGCACCACGGCGAACCCGTCGGAGCGCCCGTCGACGCGCCGCACCTCGAAGCGCGAGTCTTCGACCACCGGCACGGTGTCGCCCTCTTCGAGCACGTCGCCCTCCTCGGTGTCGGTCGGCGCCCGCGCGATGAGCCGCCCCACCACGAGCTCGCCGCTCTTGTTCTTCTCCAGCACGCGCGACAGGATCTGCCGCACCCCGTCGCGCGACCGGGTGAGCTTCGCCACCTGGGCCTGGGCATCGGCGAGGGCCGCGGCGTGACCGGGCTCCGGGGCCGTGAAGAAGCTGCGCCCCGTCTCGCCCATGACGCTCTCCGCGCGCTCGGGGGTGAGCCCGAGGCCCGCGAGCATCGAAAGCCCCGAGTCCCGCGGGATCTCGCGACCGGCGACCTTCGCGAGGATCGCGGACACCTCCTCGTGGTCGAGGTCCTCCGCGTTGCCCTCGCCCTGCGCCCCGGCCTCCATCGCGGCGCGGCGCGCGTCGAGGTCCACGATGGTGTCGGGGCTCCACCCCGCCTTCGGGAACCGCGACAGCGCCACCTCTTCGGGCGTGAGCACCTGGGCGGTGATGTACGCCACGTCGGTCGTGGCCTGCTTCGCGCGCAGGTCTGCCTTCTCCGCGTCGGTGAGCTGCCAGAGCGGGGGGAACACTGGCGTCAGCGTCGAGGGGATCACGCCGTTCGTGGGGCCATCCTTCGCGGCGCAGAGGATGCGCGCGAGGCGGGTGACCTGCGGCGCGAGCACCGACTGTTGCTGCGTCCGCACCCGGTCGTAGAACCACCGGATGTCGCTGTCGCCCGTCGCGCTCAGCCCCGCGGGGGCCTGCCCCATGAGGATCGTGACCGGGATGCGCGCGGCCCCCGCGAGGAGGAGCGCGAACTTGTCGAGGGTGTCGGGGTAGCCGCTCAGCGCCCCGGTGTCCACGCGCTCGTAGCTCTCGGTGTCGGCGTCGACGAGGATGCTCTTCGCGACGCTCTTGCCCATGTCGAGCGTCTCCATGCGCGTCTTCAGGTCGCCCCGGCGGTCCTCGCTCATGAGCTCGAAGAGGTCCTTGACCTTGAACACGCCCTGGCTGCCGTCCTGCAGCAGCTCCCCCACCGCCGCGAAGGTGGCGTTGAACTGCTGGAGCTTGTCGTAGACGCGCTGCAGCTCGCTCACGCCCCAGCCCTGGATCTGCGCGCGGCGCCGGGCCGTGGTCCGCGCGCCGTAGAAGCGCAGGAGGCGCGAGGCGTGCACCTCGCGGGTGTCGTTGCCGCCACCGCCGCCAGTGCGCTGCAGGCGGTAGACCTCCACGTCGCCGAAGTTCGGCAAGAGCGGGTCGGTGACCCACCGCGCGGAGGTGATGTCCTGGCGCTCCAGCACGGTCAGGAAGCGCACGCTGCGCACGCTCGCGAGGTCCAGCGGTTCGCGAGGGTCGCGCCCGTCGTCGGCGCCGACGAACACCGCGCCGCCGCCGTAGAGCCGCCCCCAGCACCACGCCTCATTGAGCCGCTGGCCCGCGCCCAGGCGCTCCAGCGCGGACGCGAGCGCGGCGTCGGCGGCCTCGTCGCCCGTGGTCACCGAGAAGCCCTGACGGAGCGCCTCGTCGGGCACGCAGTCGATGATCGCCGCCGCGAAGCCGTCCTGTTCGTACAGGGCCTGCAAGGTCACGTCGGGGAGGATGGCGCGGGCGGTGAAGGTGAAGGCCCCGGCCTTCGAGCTGGTGCCGCCCACGCCCGTCAGCACGTTGAGCCAGGAGTCCACGCGGAGTGCCGCGCCGAGGAGTCGAGAGAGCATGATGGTCAGCCTTTCCGAATCGCGGCCATCGCCGCTGCGAACCGCTGCGCCAGCCTCGGCGCCGCGTGGTTGAGGTACTGCGTGGCGCTGTCGACGGGGTCTTTCTTCGAGCCGTTGGGGAAGCTGGCGAACACGTGCTCCAGCGACCCCTCGGCGGCGGGCCGGGAGAGGTCGGCGACGCCCCCGCGCATCCAGGGCGCACCGCGGCGCCCGTCGGGATACGTCGCGCGCTCGGGGTGCGGGAAGAACACGTTGCCGCTGGCGAAGAACGCGGCCACCGCGTTCGCGCGCACGACCTTGCCGCCTTCGGGCTCGATGGGCTCAAAGCCCGGGATCTCGCGCCGCAGGGTGTCCATCACCGCGGCGCCGTTGGCCTTCTTCTCGACGAGCTTCTTGTGCGCCTTCGGCCAGCGCGCCGTCATCGCCCGCACCGCGTCGAGGGTGGAGGGGAAGTCGCGCACCTGGCTGTCCTGGTCGACGAGGTAGAAGTCCGCGCCGAGCTGGTACCAGACCTGCCCGCACGTGTCGGACGCGCCCACCGTCGCGCCGAAGGCCATGTCCCACGACTGCGTGAAGGTCCCGCCTGCGGGGAGGTCGGTCCAGTACCGCTGCATCCACTCCCGCCGGAACACGCCGCCGCCCGCGGGCGAGGGGCGTTGCTGGAGCTGCGACGCGGTGCCGTAGGGCCCGAGGGCCACCTCGAGACGCGCCACGACCCCACCGGGGAAGCGGTCGGGGCAGAGAAGCTCGCCCTCGACGGTGCGCATGTCCTCGGCGCAGCGGTGCGGGTGCGCGCTCTCGAAGCGCATCGGGAGGCACACGACCTCGGCGCCCGTGCGGATCATCTCCGCGGAGAGGTCGCGCTCGTGCACACGCTGCATCACCACGATGCGCGCGGAGGTCGCGTGGTCGCGAAACCGCGTCTGCATGGTCTCGTTCCACCACGTCAGCACCGCTTCGAGCTCGACGCCCGACGCGGCCGCGGCGCCCATGGGGTCGATGGGATCGTCAACCACCATCGTGTCGCAGTGCTGGCCCGTGACGCTCCCGCGGACGGTGGTGCTGAAGCGCATCCCGCCGCGCGTCGTGTAGAACATCGACACGGCCTTGCTGGCGCTGGCGTCGCTGGGGATCTCGACGCCGGGCCACCGCGCGCGGTACCAGTCGGACTGCACCAGCGTGCGCATCTTGCGCGCGTCGCGGAGCACGACGTCTTCGGCGTAGCTCGCGGTGATGAAGCGGTGCCCGGGGCCGAAGAGCATCGAGGGCAGACCCGGCGCGAAGCCGGGCGGCAGCGTCCACACCCACGCAGGAAAGAGCACGTCGACCAGCAGCGACTTCGACATGCCCGGGGGGATATTGATGGCGAGGTCTCGCACCTCGCGACGGGCGACCTTCTCCAGTGCGCGGCAGAGCACGTCGAGGTGCCAGTTCCAGCGCAGGGGCGAGGCGGGCTCCACGAGGTGCCACGCGCGGCGCACGAACTCCGCGAAGCCCTTGCGGAGGATCTGTGCGCACTCGATGTCGGCGAGGGTCGGGGCCTGGGCGCAGAGGGCGGTGGCGTCCATCACGCACCCATCCCTTCGCCCATGGCCTTGCGGAGGAGCCGCTCGAAGGCGTCGAGCTCCTCGGGCCCGAGCCGCGAGAGGTCGACCTGGGCGCGCATGTCCATCTCCACCTTTGAGGCCTTCGGGAGCCCCACGCGCGAGAGGATCCCCTCGGCGGCGGTGAGGGCCTCGAAGGGCTTGGGATCGCGGAGCTTGTCGACGAGGGTGCGCGCGGCCTGGACGGCGTGCGTCGAGAGGATCTCCCGCGCGTCGCCCAGGGCGCTGGACACGATCTCCGCGCGCTTCGCCTTCGCCTCGCTGAGCAGCCGCTGGCCCTCGGGGCAGTCCCGCCAGCGCCGCACGGTGGCGCGCTGCACCTTGATCGTCGCGGCCACGTCGTTGAGGTGCCAGCCCTCCGCGAGCATGGCCATGGCGAGCTGGCGGTCTTTCGGACCGGGCTCGCGCCGGGGTGGGTCGGATGAATTCGGGCGATTTTGAGCCATTCAGCGTACCTCCATCAGTGCGGCCAGGAGCTGCTCGCGGGTCCGCTCGGGCAGGGCACGCGCCCATGCCGCGAGCGCGTCGTGGTCGTCCCACCGCGAGCGCGTCGGCGGCAGCGGGAGGCCCTCGCCGGAGAGCTTGCGGTAGCAGGTCCGGCAGAGCCCCCGCCGCGTCTCGGTCGTCGCCACCGTGTGCCCGCACGTCGCGAGCACGAGGGCTTCCTTCGTCGTCTCCATCGTCACGCCACGCTCCCTTCGATCTGCACCCGCACCGCGTAGCCCCGGGCGACCTCGCCACGGACCTCCCAGCGCACCGCATCGCTCCCGTCGTCCACGCCCAGCCACGCCGCGACCGCGTCGCGACAGCCCTTCGCCGAGGCCGTGCGGTTGTCGTCGTCCATTGCCCTCGGCCCGACGCGCGTGATGCACACCCGCCACGGTCCCGCGGGCGGCACGATCCCCGCGAGCGCGTCGGTCACCACCTCGTGCTCCCGCGCCCGCCGCTTGGCCGTGACGCTCCAGTGCCCGCGAGCGTTCGGGGTCACGTCGAGCCGCAGCCCCTTCGCAACGAGCGTCACCCGCGCACCGTCGCGGTGCGCCGTGGCGTCCACCACCTCGCCGCGGGTCACGCTCAACGCGACCGCGGGGCGCAGGTGCGGGTTGATCGACAGCAGCCGCTCACGCCGCTCCGGGGAGAGCGCCTCCATGACCGCCTGCGGGGTCAGGGCGCCGCGGCTCATCGCACCCCCGGAAGCGCGGGCTGGGGCCGCCGCGGTCCTGCCACGCTCACGCCAGCGGGCACCGGGAGGCCCTGCCGGGAGTACGCCCGCACGACGAGCAGCCGCAGCGCCTCCCCCTCGCTGGGCTGCACCTCGGCGAGGTCGTGCCACGTCGCCACCACGGACTGCACCTCGCGGGTGGTCCGGTGCCGCAGGACCTGCACCCGCAGGGGAGCGACCCGCACGCCGTCGAGCAGCCGCTGGGCGTCGGCGCGGGTCATCGGCCCACCCCCAGGGATGCCACGTGCTGCCCCCAGGACGCCGCCCAGCGCCCGGGGAGGACCCGCGACGCCCGAGAGGCCGTCCCG
>CAZMXB010000033.1:0-26899 GCA_964569855.1 uncultured Rhodoferax sp. | reverse complement strand
CCTTTAGTATTTTGGGGCGTGGTTTGCCGAAATTTTTAATTGATGGTTTTCCGATTGCCATGTCTTATTTTTTTTTAAACCATTTGGTTAAGTAAAAATCAATCTTTCGTTTCTGCGAGAAATACAGGGTAATAAACGGAGTGAGTGAGCCGAGTAATTTTAGTATCTCGGTTAGGTGGTCTATTCCCACGAAGAACCACGAGCCGATGACGACCATAGTCTGAAGTATAAATAATTCCAATGTCATAGGCTGATTATAGTCTTGCGTTGGCATTTGTTATATGTTTTTATCTCGCTATGGTGGGAGCATGAGCGAAATGGTTTAGGTTTATTGTCCGGTATTTGGAAGTAGTGTAGTGTAGAATATTGTCTTTCCAACTAAGTCGGTATATTTAAGAACATCCATAGTTGAAACAGAGTTATATTTTGCTTTGGTTGCTTCAAATGTTGCTCCGAAAAAAGGCTTACACTTATTGGTAGTGGAAACGGGGCAAGTATAGTACAATTGAGTAAACGAGGCTTCGATGGATTGAATCTCTACGATGCCAATTACTTTATTAAATTTCTTTGCTGCTTTGGTGATTCCACCGTAATCCGTACCGCCTTGATCGATGCGATTTGTCATTGAACCATCCCATACACTTACCGTATAGCGTGACATGGAAACATAATTGGAAACGAATATTCTTCCACAATGAAGTACCATTGAATCTACTGGTGCCTGCTTATCGGGGTAATGTTGCCCTATCCATCCTTCGTACCAGTTCATCACACATCCATACTGTTTTGTGAGTGCATCCATTTTCTGAAGGAGCACGAACATATCAGCATAAGGATAAATGCCTGCACTGTTTAATCGGTAAGGTTCAAATTCGGCCAGTGGTTCAATTATCGAAACGGTGTTTCCGTATTTCTGATAATATGCCACCCATCCCGGATATTCACGTGAATCGGTAAAACGTACATCTACGGTAATTAGCACCATGCCATACTGCTCTTTAGCTTTCTTAACCCATGCAGCCAACAAATCTCGATCGGTTGCATTGTAGAGTTTTGCCCGTGCATAATAATTGAGCATATTCACTCCTAGGTTTTTCATCCGTTGGAGAAAAGCATTTTCGGTTGTTTGATTTCCTAATGTAAAAGCATCATAGGCAACATAAAAACCATGAAGTTCAGGTTTTACTGTTGGGTCAGGTACTTGGACAGTACGGCATACTTGAAATGATGAGTCTTTATAGCTTACAACCGTAACCTTTACCGTCGTGTCAACACAAACGATTGAGTCTTTAGTCTGCCCAAACACCCCAATCGTTAAGAGTGTAAAAAGTGCTACGATAAATAAAACCGCTTTTATCTTTCCCATGATGTTAATGTGTATAGTAAAAATGTTGATAGTCCGATGCTATTTTAATGGTCATACCAATGGTGAGCATAAGAAGCACCAAACCGATGAAGGTTAAAATGTAGTTCTTATGCCTTGACCAATGGTAGCGGAGCATTATTGAGCAATCAACCAATTATACATTTCATCGGCGAAGCTTACGTTCAGCGTTTCATCGAACGGCTCAATTAGTACGTTCTTAGCAGCTGTTTCAATAGCAGAATATTCTGTCATGTCGTTTTTAGCTGCATACGTTTTTACTGCGCCCCAACGGTTTTCGTCTTGGAGCATCATTACTATTACTGCGTTGTTTAATTCCATTTTATTTTTAGTTTTTAATTTGTCCGTATAAAACTATTTTTGAATTGAGTAATATGTCATCTTGGAGGGCGAAGTCTGTTGTACTGAACTTCCATGAAGCGATGTCTATAAAGTCAGATACGTTGTACGCAACATTAAAAAATCGTATGCCCATTGATGGCATACCGTCTTGTCCAACTGTACCCCCGTTATCCATCCACATAGCTGTGAACAGAGATATTAAGCCGTATGATGGAGTGATGGTATATGTTCCTATTGCTGAATACGCAGGTGTAAATGTGCAACTAACGAAATCGTTTTTTATTTCTGTGATAACAGGATCAGCAGTACCCGTCTGAGTAATTAGTGCCTCATAAGATAAGATGACGTTGATCTTATTTGTTGCTACGTCATATATGCATGGGTATGTTTTCCCAAACGTGGTCACATAAGCAAATCCGTTACTATCCCATGTCTTTACATCGGTATCTGTAACAACGCATTTTACATCAATGTATGCGATACCCGTCGGAAGATCAGTTGCCCCAGACGTGATTCGGTACGTCTGACCATCCACCCCGTCGTTACCGATGTCGAAGGCTTGGGCTTGGTCTACGGTTTTAACGATAGGTGAGTCAATGCCACCACCTGCACCGTTATTATTCAATATTGTCAGTACACGTGTACGAAAATTTTCAACCGAAGAAGGAGTAACCCCCGAAACGGTTACATCATTATAGGGTATCTGCGTTGAGTATTCCCCGTCATGTTCAATATAAAGCTGATCTATTGCCGTTGTGTTGAGTCCTACACCCGCAGGAACAATACGAAGCACGACAATATCCTTATCAATATTTTTTATTACGACTCCGTTTTGCGCTATTGCAATGGAGGAAGTGTCATCTGTTATAGCCCAAGTAGGCATCGTTATGAGTTTAGAATGTTTTTAACTGCTACTCTGAGTGCTTCTGCTGAAGCCGTTGAAGGGTCTGTTACATCTGAGTACAAAGCCCGCCATCTGTATTTTCCGTCATGGTCAATCTCTAAATAGTTTCCGTCTACTCTCATGACAGTCATTCCTTTTGGTATTGTAACAGTCACAACACCGTTTTCTGTGATCTCTAAATAATTTCCGTTTCCTGCTATCGTTGTTGCCATTTTATAAAATAAGGCAGCCTTACGGGGCTACCTCGTTTTTTTAGTTGTTAAGAATGGATCTCGCACAATTCAAATACCGTAGAAGGTTTTGGATATGGGCAAGGACTGTCTGGGTTAATCCATTTGCAAGTAACTTCCCAAGTAACGAATGAGTTGATGTCATCACCAACTGGATTCTTAGGTGAGAATGTTACAGTTGTTCCTGCAAAATGAACGTTATCAGAAGTCACATAAGCCAGAGTATAACCTCCTTGTTGGCGAAGTGGATTGTAGAAGTCGCAGTTTTCCGAGTAGTTCGGATCTTTGTACACTAAAGTATGAGTGGTATTTCCGTTGACGGTTGCCTGATTACCGAAACCTGTATTTTCGGCTGTTGAGCCTCCATCATAAGAGCCTGATGTTTCAGGGATGATCCAAGCGTTACCTGAAGAGATCGCAGTAGTCCACGTTGAATCTAATGAAGGATTCGCCATGATCGTAGACAAATAGCTTGTCTTAATGATGGCAATCTTTCGGATTCTACCGTATTCTTTATCTGGACAGAGGGAACAATTATGATCGGGCTGAGCAACATCACCACAATTAGAAGCGGGGACGTAATAAGTCATTTTCTCTTTTTAAGAGTGTGTCATTATTTTTTATGCTTTGCGTTAAACGCCAGTTTTTGCCTTTCGGCCTGTTGCCCGTTAATATCTTTTGAATATACAAATGTAATAAAATGTTCTAACATTCAGAACACTCTAAACAATTTTTTGATGCTTTAACCTCTATTGTGTAACCGATAGAGAAATATAAATTCTCAGGGTTTGGCTTGTAGTCGTAGCCCCTGTATTCGTTTTGAAATACGGCTGATGAGTCGTAGTTAGCTGAGTTAAACTGAACCTTCACCCGCCCAAGTCCTGAAGTACCCAAATCAGTTCGGGAGAATACGCCATTGTCTTTACCTTCAATACCCGCCCTGATAAGGAATGATAAATCAGATTCTGATAGTCTAATGTCTTTACGCTTGCCATAGACCACCATAACCATAGCATATCGAGCCGTTAACTCGCTACCATCATTATCTGAACTAGGATAAGTAGCAGATAGATTCCTGTGGTATAACTGAAAAGGGTATGAGTCATCTATACTAGCAGACTGTTCGTTACCGTCAATAGAAAAAAGAAAAGGAGCTTCATCTACGACAGCCGTATTCACTAAGCCAAGAAATTGCCCTCGTTGAAATACGCGGCCTTTCAACTTGTCATTCTTAAGTTTGTCGTTTATCAGGCTTGTTATTTCGTTTAACTTAGGCATTATCTATCAAGTCTTTAATGAACTGTTCTGCTGTTTTACGCAGTAGCTCCTCTTCGTTTTTGGTTGGCGAATATACTTTTCCGAACTTCTCTTGCAGCCATTCAGCTTTTTGAGCGTTGGATATAGTGCGGACCTTGCCTTTGTTTTTCTTTCCTTTTGCCACGTCCTTGTATGTTGCGTTGTTTTTAAATCCCAACCCGTAACCGGTTGATGTTTTGATTGGATCGGAGGCAACGATACCGAAATCGTTTTCCATCTGACGGGTTAAAGAGAAGATTACTTTCGACTCTGAGGTGCGATTATATTTACTCTGTCTTAACTTCAGGTATGGACTAGAGTACGTACCGATCTGGTTATTTTCTGAATTTAACCCTTTAGTATGTACCCTGTATTTGATTTCTGCGCCTACGGTTGTAGCTAATGTACGCAATAATTTGTCACGCTGTACGCCATTAGGGTCTGCAATAGACTTCAGTTGGGCGGTTAATTTGCCCATAACATTGCCCAGATTTGACGTGATGCGTATCAATGGAAAGGAGCTTCTTTAATGTTGTATTGTGAGTCGCATTCTAGGCAACAGTCCTGCTCGGATAAGTTAATCGAATGACATATCTGTTCTAGGGCTTTTTCGTACTCGGTGTCGTATAAAGCCTTTAGTTCTTCGTTGTCCTTTCGGTTTAGCGTTGACGGGTTGATTCTTTTTGAGAATAACGCCTCTGTCATCGTTTCTGAGCCAAGCAAGTACCACCATGCATTGTAGAATAAATCTAGGTTGTTGCAAATGACATTATCGAACTTACAACGAACTGAATATATTACCGAGAAACCCGCCGAGTCGCGGCCTTTAGTACCTTCAGAAGGAAGGGTGGTGTATTTAATTCCATCCACCCAAGCACCGCAGCAAGTCGAACACCAATTGATGTTATTCGGTACGGAGAGAGTAACTGTGTCAATAGCATCTGCATTTACTTCTAAGGTGATTCTGCGATTAGAATAGTCTTTATTGCTTGCAATAATATTCCAACCGATTACGCACGTCTTAGTAAATGTATCGAGTGTTGTTCCTGTATTATAATCTTTGACGTAGAAAGTAGTATCTGCGTTGTATAGCGAGTAAAATTTGATTACTTGGAAGTGGTGAGATTGAAGCGCAGAATCTTTATAAGCGTCAATCCCTGAATATTGAAAACGGTCTAAGTCAAAAACAAGGCCTCGAAATTCTGTTGAGGCTGAGGTTGTATTTATAGTATCTGCATCCGTACCTAAGTCAAACGACTGAGGGATAGAATTAAGTTTAAAACGCTTTCCGAACTTGGCTATAACGTCCATCGAAATACGTCTGGCTGCTCTGGTCTGAATATCATCCCAAACACCCATATAGTCTTTTTGCTCTTCGTCTGAAATCTTTTCCAGAGTCTTTAAGCTGATTCCTGCTAAGGAATTTAAGAAAAGACCAGACGCGGGAGATGTACTCCCGCATCCGATCAATCCTATTGTATCAATTAGGCAGTTTGCCATTAGCTACAAGTTGAGCAAGTATTAGTGAATGTATATTTCAATGCACCATTTACTGCAATACGGTTATCGTCGTTACGATACGCATCAGCAGGGATCTGCCACAAGCCGAAGTTTACAGACAAGATTAACGAGTACCCTTTTTCAACTGTATAAGATTGTCCTGTATAAGCCTCTGTGATTGTTTGAGCGCAATCGTAATACTTCAGTTGGTAATCCAACGGCATCGGCGTAATTTGATTACCGGCTCCGGTAGACATTGGAAGCGTAAGAGTTCCGAATGCAGAACCACCAGGGAAGATGCCAGCTTTAAAGCCTGTATATTTTTTGTATTGAATAAATTGAATCGATCCCGGCTCAAATACTCCAACCACGTTAGAGTCGTTTAAGTTACTTGATGAACCTGCATCAATATCTCTCCAAAAGTCCAAACCGCCAAGTTGTAAACGTGCGTCCAGTCCTGAAATATTCGGAGCTGTTTGTGCCGTTTGGCTTTCAAGCAGATAATCCCAAAGCAGACCCTCTCCAACTACCTGCGGACGACCTGAAAAGTTGTTCTTTTGATAATCACGAAGTAACTTTGTTAAGCCTGTTCCGAGTGCGCGTACATCCTGATTCTTTTCGATGTTGACAGTTGTTGCGGTAGAAACGCCCGATACACGGTTGCGACCGAAAGAAACTAGCCCCCACAAATCATCATTGATGCCCTGACAGATGGCGTTGCATCCACCCATGACGAGGTTCATCATTTCAGCATATATGGTAGAAGAAGGCGTACCACCTGTTGACTGACGAGCAGATGCATCTGAAGTATAAGAAGCAATCGTTTCGTCGTCTAAGTGAATAGCAAGTTGACGAACGTTACCTACCGAAGTTGTACCTTCAATACGTGCAGATGTTTGTTGTTGGTCACAAGAAAGAGCCGTGTCGGTCTGTGACTTTGTGAATGGTTTGCGATACCAGAAGTTTACGGTGTTCTTATGACCACTTGGTTCTGATGTGATATTGATTGCGTTCGGATCAGAATTAGCGAATACCATCGCATGAAGTCCGTGCGCATCAACTTTAAATTGAGGGGTTGCGTCCTTTGCGATTGCTACAATATCTTTGAGCAGTGCAGGAGCTAAGCCGTTTGCCATTTTTATAAATTATTTGAGGTTGCGATAACCCTCTCAAGTTGCGCCTCCATTTCGGAAGTTGCTTTATTCATTGCCTGAGAAGTTGGTTTATCTGTAACCGTAGTAGATTGTCGTTGTTGTTGGTTTTGGTTCTGTTGCTGATTAGCATTAGATACCCTGATGAGTTTGTTATCAGCTACCACCTTGTCAACGAGTGCCTTGAACTTAACGGGCTGGTTTTGTTCGTAAGCATCGAGTCCATCGGATAGGACAACCTTAAATTTTTCTTCTGACTTCGGATCGTATTTTACATTCCAACCCTTTTCAGATAAGTATTTTTTTACCTTGTTATCTGCAATCATTTGCGCAGAGTCGCGGTCTAAAACTTCGTTCGTGGCGTAATCATAACCGGACAACATACTTCTGTAATCGCGGTCGTGTAATTCCTGATTGAACTGATTGCGTAGGTTCGTTTCTGTGTCGGCTACCTTCTGGGTCAGTTCGGCAATTTTGTTGTTGAGTTGTAGGCGTTCTGCTTCGATTGCTTCCTTGTCCTTATTCTTTGCACCTTTTTTCTCGTAAGTATCTTTCAGAGCTTGTTTTAATGCTAGGATACGTGTCTGAGTTTTGTCAGCCGTTTTAATAGCGTTAATCTGCTCGTCGGAGAGTTCAAACTCTGAGCTGGTATCTTCTAAGAGTCGGTCGATACCATTCAAGGCAGTAGCCTTAAAGTGCGCTGCAAGAGTAGGGTTGTTTTTAGCAGATTCAACATTCATTAGATTAGTCATAATGACGTTTTCCATTGTTGTATCTACTTCTATTGAGGCAAGGGCTTCGTTCGCTAGTATAGTTTTGAACGCTTCATTCGTTTCGGGAGAAAGTCCCGCAGCCTTGCCCAATTTATGCATAAATGCTTGTAGTGAGGCCATGATGTTATATAGTTTTCACAAAGTTCGCAAGTATTGCTTTTCAATATAATTTTGTTATATTTGTAAGCGTCTTAAAGACTCTTATATGGCCTATCCGCAGAAGTACGAATGCTCACAACACAAAATAAGGTTGTGCCCTGAGAACAAAGAAGCAGTTTTAAAAAAGTGGGCTGAACTAAAACCATTAACCGCTAACACAGGCATCTCCCAAGCCATCAACGTAATTATTTCGGAGTGGGAGGAAATGAAGAAAGGGAAAATACTATGAGGATAAAAAAAATATGTACCGCCTTTATTTATTCGATAATTATTTTTTCAATAATTGTTGGGTTATTATGGCTTATGATTATTTGTCCTATTATTTTGATGCTTGAAATTGTGGGTATATTAGGTTTAGTTGTTTTATTTATATTTATATTTTTTCTAGTTTTAGATAGCCTAAGCTAAGCAAACTTCGCCACCAACTCACTAGGCACAGAGGCAGAGGAAACGGGGAAAATTTGATGACCGCATTGGTAGCCCCCGCGATAAATAAAAAAGTTGGCTTCGTTTGTTCCGTCGATCAGTCCGTAAGGTAATCCCGTTTTTGAATTGACCGGAATCTTTTTACCTCCGATATTTCCGTCTAATAACTCAGGCACTTCGCTAATATGAAAGTATCTTTTTTCTACCATCGCTTTACAGAATGGGCGGGAGGTGGTAAGTAGTGAACCCAGATACTGAAACCACTCAAGACCTAAATCATTCGTTACCGCTTTTACATATTGGGCGTTGTACTGATTGATCGAATCGGTGGATACTTGTTTAGCGTATTTAAGTAGCGGTGAATCTTCACCCTCTTTGCCAATGATAGCCGTCCTGAGTTGATCCGTAAAATCAGCATACGAGCCACCTGTTGAGATATTAGCCTGTAGCACATCGACTATATCATTCTTGATCTGATTACCTATACCACCCTCTGTTAGCTGATCTGCGGTAATTGAAATAGCCTGTTTCTTAATTTCATTCAGTACGGGCTTCGGTTTAAAGTCTGCAAATACCTGAGCAAGGTAGTCGTTATTAAGCACGGCCACCTGCTCAAATACCGAAACGAAAGAAGAAACGTTTTTTAGGTATGGTTCAGAAATAACAATCCCGTCTAATTGGTTTTTTATTTTACCGATTAGCTTTACATTCTCTAACGTATTACGGATATTGCCGTAACTATCTACCTTCAGTTCTTTGACTAAAGAAAGGACTTTGGAGTAGATATATTTTTCTGACTCAGGAAGATTCTCGACAAACGTATTTAACGAATCGTCAATTACCTTGAGTAGCTTGTTGATTGTTTGCTGTGGCATTTGGTTGGATCATCGAAATTACTTTCCCTGCGGATGAATTAGATGTAATAAACTCAGTAGCATATTGAAGCATCTTCGCTTTTTTTTCTGTGTCTGTTAATCCTAAGAAATTCGGATCTTCATTCATTGCTCGGTTAATAAACTCTTTGATATTAGAATGAATAACGCCCGACTCTTTGCTAATCCACCCCTGCGCAGATTCCTGAATAATATCATCGGAGGCCTTACCCGCTAAAGGGTCAAGTTCATACATTGCCACTACCAAATCTCTGAGTGCGGGATCTGTTACAAATTTACGACCGACAAACTCAACTTCTGCTGCTGCAATAGTAGCTTGGTTAAACTTCGCGTCTTTCATTCGTGAAATATCCTGAGCAATAGCAGCATCCGTAGCAATGTCAAATTTAACAGGCACGTTAATTTTAGGCTTCATTGCTTCCCGATCTTCTTCATTAGGGACAACAAGCAAATAGCGGTAATGATTGATGTACTCGAAATGCTCGTCTAGTACCCGCACCGCATCTTCGGCAAATGAATAGACAAAGTTGTTACCCTCTGAACGATCCCACTCTTTAGCCAAGCCCGACTGATTTAATGGGGCGTTGTCTAAGTGTTCCATATTCACGGCTTTTAGAGCCTCGAATTTATGTTGTTGGATACGCTCGTTTTGAATGGTAATGACTTTGGTATCTTTTTCAATGATTCCGCCCGGAGGGGTAATAGCTGGATTTGCGCCTAACTCTGATTGTTTGACATTGATTTGTGAGTGTTCAAACGGATTGAACGGAAATTCACCCTTTCCACCGCATTGTTTACAGGCCGTTGATGCTCCTGATTTGTTTGGGATTTTGCCGACACCTTGACATGACGCACATTTCTGACTCTGAATATACCAATACGTCGGAAACATCGACTGAACCACCGCAGCCTGAAGGTCTGAATACTCTCTTACGCACTCTTTCAGGCTTGGGAGCATCGCATGAAGTTTAGAGCGGTATAATGTATTCCAAACATTATCGCGCTCGACATTACCATGCAGTTTTACTACAGGCAAATCATTAAGCCCGTGCAGATACTCAAAAATGTCGTAACGGTCTGATCCGACCTGAGTATATTTAATGATGCTTTCCTGGTCGATGTAATAATAGATACAACCTTCCATCGTTCTGTTACCTGTCTTGTAGTAAGTAATCTCGTTACTCTTTACAAAGTAGTATTGATCTTCTACATAATCCCAAATCTGATTGGAATTGAAGATAGTTGGGTAGGGTTTGATATACTCATTCTCAGGTACGTCATACGTCATCGGCATGACAATAGAAACCGCGTTTGAGTCAATCAGCATCTGCGGAAAACAAACAGACCAAAACCAATTATCTAAAGATTGATATTTCGGGAAGTCCGATGTCGTGTAATACTGAAGCGTATCTTTTTCTCCAATGCTAGTAGGAATATCTTTAGAATTAAATTCGATAGTGTAGTCCGTAGCCTTACGAATCTTCATCAGACTATTCTCAACCTTCTTATATACCCCCTGAGTAGGGGATACATAGATTTTCTTTCGATAATCCTGAATCGTTTTGCTTTCCTGCGGTCTGCGCTCATTGATTAACTTATCGGGATATTCGCCCAATGCGTGAACCCTCAAGTCATCATAATACGTTACTGATGTTTCATAGAATGGGTGTCGTTGTCCCTTAATCCATGCTTTGAATTGATCTGAGGTTGGTTGCATTAGGCTAAAAATCTTCTTCGTTCTTTGATTACTCTTTGTTTTGGCTGAATTTGATAATGGTTTTTTAAACCGCTTTGCTCAAAATAAAAGCCCGTTAATGTGTTATATAATCTGATCGTATTGATAGCGTTCTGTTCTCCACCTGCGGAGATGGCAAAGTATTCGGCCTTAATCACGTTGTCAGGTTTCATGTGAGTGAAATACCTGTTCTGCCAATAAGTGACTTCAAAGTGTTCATTCATCTTCGTGCCGGTTAATTCTAAGGCAGCTTGTAATAGTGGTTCATCTGCATACCCCTGCCCGTGCTTACGGATGTCGAGCAAATTGTCATTATATACCTTTTGCATCATTTCAAAAACGGGGTTCGCCTTCTCTGTGAAGTAGATGATTTCGCTAGAGAGATTGTAAACCGATTTAATCCCGTATTCACTTGCAAACTCTTTAAAGTGCAGGAAGTCACCACCGCCATTCTCAACGCCTTCTGTGTCCCTGCGACCTTTAGACCAGCATTGGAAATCCACCCCATCCACAAGCGTAAAGAAATCTTCTAACGTCCGTTGAGTGGACCAAACCATATCAACGTCTAAATACAACGTGCGCTCAAAGGGTGTAATGTCGTTTAGGTACTGCTTGAATTTAAAGTAATCCGTTCCCTTGCTACCTGAGATCCATTCAGGCTTAGCCTCAATTATCTCATCGAAGATTGTTTCTTTTCCGTCTAGCATACGCAAAGAATCGCCTTCTTTTACGACGGCTATCTTGACATTAGGATCGTGATAGCGAAGTCCTACGGCTAGATTATACGCATAGTGCGCATACATCGGATGACCGAACGCTGCGAGCAGTACCCCGCGCTCGCGCTTTGAATGCTTTACTTCTTTCTTTGTTTCCTGTGGAACCTTTTGTTTGCCTTTAGCCATTATTGATTAGTTGTATAGATTGTTCCTGAGTGTGTTCTGAGTTCGATATTGGCCTGCGCCAGATTATATTGCCCGTCTTTATCCCAGATTGGCTTGTAATTCTGAGGCTTTACAAAATAGCGTACACCATCAATATAAAAGTATTTGCAAATTATCTGAGTGCTTATTGTATCGTGTACTGTTTCGTCTGCGTAGTTTATTTTCCCTGTGTAGTATTTTTCTCTCTTAGCGTAGACAATATCACGAGTCCCTAAACTTGGTTCGTAATCTTCCGAATCTGTCGGATACTCAGGATTAAATTTTAAAAACTCAATACGGTGTGTAAGGCTGAAATATCCCCATAAGAAACCGAGTGTTCTGCTATCATATTCCCCTTTTGCGTTGATTAACTTTCCGCAGGCCATTTCTTCAAAGACTTGCAGGCAACCAGAGGTGTAAGTTTTAGTGGTCGGATAGGTTTCTGTCAGTTTAATCAAATAGCAGCCCTGCTGAATTTTGTCAGCATCGTCACCAGTTCCTACGATGACGTTTATACGATCTTCAATATAGGTAACTGAAGCGTTACCAACCAAGTCAAGATAAGGTGTGCCTGTTAGATCAGTCACCTCGACAGCGTAATCATTGGCGTATTCAAGGCAATCAAAATAGGTTACCGTACCATCAAAATCAGATGACGGGTGTAGTTCACAATTTGATCCTGCTGTTCCGGTGGCGTAGTATTTATATGTTCCCGAAGCGGTAATTGTTCCTAATAAAACACCATCTAAGTAAACGCCTAATGATCCTGCACCCATGAGTTCTACATTGACTAGTACTCCATAGTAAGGGGACGCTGTTCCTGTTGCGGTTGTTGAGAGTATATAAATAACCGTAGTGTTACCTGTCTGATGTGTTACACCTCCATCGGTAAAATCCCACCCTGAGTCACCTCCAAATAAACATAAAGACGAGTCGCTTAATGATACTTCTACTGCAACCACATCTAAGCCAAGTACGCTTGTCGGCTGCATACTAACTGTTAGTGTTGCAGGCGTTGTACTATAATAAAGTGGATAGTAGTATGTTCCTGCTGCTGTAATAAGTACAGGTGTGGTACTTGCTCCATCCATATCAAAACTTAAATTGAAGTCCTGATTGACTTCTGAAAAGACAATCTTCAAAACCTTTCTATCACTTCCAAAAGTTAACGGTATTCCCGACTGAGAAAAGTTGTGTGTCGTACTGCCAAATGAACTCAGCTTTATACCACCTCCGCTATTCCACGAACAAGCACCATCAACAGTCCAAGATGATAAGTCAACTTCAAAACGTGGATTAGTGAGTAATTCCGTACCTGATAAGTTAAACCCTGCATTGCAATTAGCTGAAGCAGCAGAAGCGTTCTTTACCTGAAGTTTAATTGAATCACCATACTGATAAGAAGTGCAATATCCTTTGTTATCAATAGGCAAGCAGCTATCCCTTTCAGTAAAGGCTAGGTTAATCGGTTGGTTCGGTATAACTGATATAGGCATTAGGAGTTGAGTTTTTTACTACTGTTTAGAATGATAGTTGCTATACCTTTTTCATGATCCATCTTGAAAGATTCGATATTGCCTTTTTCTGGTTCTTGCCCGAAGTCCTCCTGATTAAGAGTAAATTCTATAACACCTCTGGGGTCTTTTCTAATGTCTTTGAATTGAAGTTCCGAAATAGGATAAGTCATTTCGTGTCGTTCAATCGTTGAGTCGGATGGTTCGTAGGTTTGAACAATACCGCCACCCGTATTAGAATACGTAATAGAAAATTCACTGCCAGACAAAACCTTGTACGATGAACCTAGTAAGCCCATTGTATGTTTTAGCTTCAGTACCGCCTTTTCTCCTGAGTTCATATTCACTGATATGTTCATTGAGATAGTGCGCTGTATAGTACCAGAATACGTATAAGCAGAAGGCGCAAAGGCTTGGCTGTTTAGCAATGTACCTCCTGTAAATCCTGCGCTATCATAAACCTCAATACTAGGCTCAATGATAATAGCACCATTTCCATTCTGAAGCGAATCAGGGTAAAGAACTAAATCTAGCTTGATGCTGAATGAGAATTGACCCGAAGCAGGTGCAGTCATCTCATAAGTGGTCGGATCATATACACCGTCCGTATCATTGATCTCATTATCAAATGGTACAGGAATGTAAATGTTCGGCGTGTTGTATTGTACAGGGGAATTGGTAGATGTTTTAGCCAAGAACTCACTTGTACGTGAACCTAAGAACTGTGCAATAGAATTAGGTACATTTCCGAACTGACGAATGGATATACTGTAATTGGTATAGTGTTCGTTGTAGTAACCATAACCAGATGACGGGTCAATCCAATTGCTTTTAACGGCTCTATACTGACTTCCAGAAACAATAGGCTCGCAGAATAAGAGTACAATAGCGGTATCTTCCATCTCTGACAAGTTAGCCCTGTCAATAGCTTCCTCGATTGCATTGGATGAGGTTACCCAGTTACCAGACAAGTCTAAGATTGAATCTATGTTACATTGTCCGATAGTATGATACTGCTCTGACTTGAAACCTTTGTAGTTAATATCTTCAGGGAAATGATAAGCTGTACCCGTCTGAGTTAGGCCACTACCAAATTTTAAAGCTGAGTATAAATAATCGCGCTGTGTTCGCGTCTTTAAAGACTGGATATTGCTAATTGAAATCAGCGTCTTTGTCGTGTCGTTTAAGTATTCGTTCTTTTCAAGTCGAAGGATATACCCAGATGAATCACGCTCAATTAAAAACCCTAACCCTTCTTTTACTTTCAGTTCCTTGTATACGTTATCCCAAGTAAGGGCGGGAAATAAAGTATTAAAATCAGTTATAGTGCTAAGGCCGTTGTAACCTTTTACAATATATCCGATAGTGATACAAGCCCCTTCGCAGCCGCCTCCAATATCAAATAGAGTAGACTTGAATTGGATTTCTCCATCTGTCATGAAGTCAACTAAGTACTTCATAACATCGTACAAACGGTATCCGTAGCCCTGCGCCTCGTTGCCTGTTCCTGCTGTGATAGGAATATATGTATTAGTAGCAACGTCAAATAGTTCGATAGTGACCGGAGTAGGCGAGGTTATTGTTACATCGTTCTTTGATCTGCCACCCTTTAGAAAAGCCTCAATAGATTTGTTGTTGTTGATCTTTGAGTCGTAACTACCGTCCTGAATTTTAACCTTAGCTAATTTGTTGAATCGGTCGAACTCAATATCTGAAACGAATATCTCACCGATAAGCATCTCTTCAAAAGTCAAACCCTCATCAAATGAGTGTGTGACTCTGAATTGTACTTGCTCACAAAAGCCCGTAGTATTCCAGATGTTGTATAAATAATTATACCCATCTTCGATAAACGTAAAAGTAGTATCTGAGGTAGTAAGGATAGCGTTGATAGAACGATCTCTGGCAATTGTACTTACCATCTGATCGCCACCGATAGGCTCTGTTATCTCATTACCGTCAAGATAAAATCTTTTAATCATTAATCACATTTGCAATAGGTGGAAGTATCCACCTTGAAACCCAAACTATCAGCTACATAGGAGTGATGGTTTGTCGGGCGTTCAGCAAATTCAACTTCATTCGCACTGCAAGCATCGAATACCGTACTTGCGCCGTCTGTAATTGTTATTTCGCTTTTGTAGCCCATTGGATCTTCTTTGTATCTCATATAAGATACCGTTCTTGTACATTGGTGACATTTTTTACATGATGCACCGATCATTGCAATGATTAAAATTATTGAAAATAAAACCTTTTTCATGTGTCTGATTTTCAACAAAATTAATCTAATTTCTAACTCTACGCAAGTCATTTCCAGAACCTAGCACTTTTGCCAGTCCTTCCCAGTTTGTAACCTTAACTTTACCGTCCGACCGTAACGCCCAAGCGATCTCTGAAGCCAGTTTGGTATAGTCAATTTCCATAGTTGTGTTGCTTACATAATTAGGGCTTTTCATATCCTTAACCGTAAAGTTCTTTACGAAGTCATTTAGAACCATTGGGTGAATCTTCCTGTCATGAATAGCCTTCAGAGTCGGATGATAGTCTTTCGCTTCCCTAGTCGGTGTAATAGCTTCACCCTCGTTTGCCATGATTGGGATGGTATCTATACCGACCGCATTACTACCTCTGGAAAGTGAAAGAGTTCCTTTGTTGTATCTCGGTAGGGGAGTAGCTAATATTGCAGCAGCCTCTAAACCTCCAAGTAGTGTATAATACAAGGCTAAGGCAGGCTTTTCGACAATGTTTCTGGCTGTTGCTATGCCAATTTCAAACAGCTTTTGAGTTCTATTGGCAATATCTTCACGCCTTTTCAGTTCGTTGATTTGCGCCCTTGCGTTTTTCTCAGTCGTTACCTTGTCATTAGCCAGCTTCTTTTCGGTTTCGTGAAACTTCTTAGCGGTAATTTCGCGTTTATCAAACTGAATTTGATTTTCCTTTATAAGTGTATCATAGTAATCTAATTGAGATTGCTTTTGTTCCTCTAATGCCGTTATTAAATTCTCTGTCTGCTGCTTAAATATATCAAAGGTTGCATTAACCGCTTCATCTTCTATCTGGCGAATGATGGCCTGCTTATCTTTATGTAATTCAATTTCTTTCTGCGCCTCATCTTTGGCTATGCCGATAATTATTTCGGCATTTGATTTTCTAGCTTTCGCCTTTTCTTCGTCTGTTGAAATAATTGAGTTTAAAATTTCATTATTCTTGACTATTTCAGCATCGGTCTGAATCTTATTTAGCTTTTCCGTTAATTCAGATTGCGCCTTTGTGCTAAAATCCCCTCTCTCATTAAACGCTTTTGTTACTGCTGCCTGTTGTTCGGCTGAAGATGTGTCAATAGTCGTAAGAGTGGCATTTAAATCGTCTTGTAGGTTCTTTTTATCTCGCTCCCTGATCTTTTGGATTTCAGCTTCAGCCTTTTCCGCTGCATCTATCTTAGTGTTAGCGATAAGACTAGCAAACTTAATAGAGATGGCTAGCAAATCTTTATCTAAATTCTCTCTGTCTTTAGCACCTTTTAAAGATGTTTCGTATAAAGCACGGGCATTATCTTCTGCGCTTTTCTGCTCTACCTGTAAACGAGCAACCGCATCCTTTTCGGATTGCGCTGCTGCGTCCTGAGTATCTTTAATAGATTGATCCAGTAAGCGTTTAGAAGCATCCCTACGAGCTTGTAAAAGTTTATCATTAGCATCTTTCTCCGCCTTAATACGTTTATCTAACTCATCGTTGATTGCTGCTAATGCGTCATCAATAGCCTTATTGTTGGTGTCTTTACTGAGCAGTTCAAGGTTGGCCTTTCGTTTGATTAACTCCTCTTTAGAAACCTTAGTCAACTCTTTTTCGGAAAGAATAAAATCTAGGTTACGCTTTTTACTTTCGTCCTTCAAGGCTTTTAGTTGTATCGACTCGTCCTCTAAAATAAATTTTGCCCCTTCGAGTGCTTTGATACGGTCTTTAATTTCACCATCAGTTAACCCCTTGATTTCTATATTAAACTTCTCTGTTCTTAGTTCTCGTAATTGTTCCTTAAATTTTTCAACATCACCCGTGCCTGAGTTTATTTTGGCTTGTAACGAGGAAATTGTTACGTTTAAAACCGCAGTATTCAGAGCTTCAATATCTTTAGCTGTCGCCTTGAAAGATCTTCCAATATTATCGGCTGCATCGGATAGTTTAAATCCGTTTAAGATAAAAGCTCCTACATTTAATGTCGCTTCTCCAAGCGTTGAAATAAACTGCCCTACATTTTCCTTAATATCATCAAATCTATTTTTTAGTTTATCAAGTGAGCCAAGTGTTGTGTCGGCAATAATCTGAGCTTGTCCCTGAAATTTTTTGTTCAATTGATCCTGAACATCAATCAATCGCTGTGTGCTTGTTTTTGAAGTGTCAACTGTTACGCCATATCTCTTCAATGCTCGCTCCTGACCATTTACCCCAGATATAACAGCCTCTAATGCCCCTTGAAGATCCTGACCTGTCGCACTTGCAAAGTCGGTTAAAATAGGGATAAGATTACGTACCTGTGTGGCTGTTAAACCAAATTGAAGCCCTGCCGTCTGAACACGTTGAATATCATCATCAGAGAAAATAGTTATCTTTTGTAAATCTTCGCTTTGGCGTAAGAGATTTTCAAAATCAGACGCTAGGCCACCATTCACTCCAACAGCAACCTTTAATTTAAGGGCATTCTGCTCGGCTTCTCCAAAAGCCTTCACACACTCTTTACCAAAATTTATTACTTCAAGAGCTCCAAAAACAACGCCAATTGTTTTTCCGACTTCTAAAAGAGACGCTTTTAATCCACCCAAATTACCTGTAACATCTTTGAAAGCTTTAGATGCTTTATTCGCACCATCCTGAGCCTGTTTACCGAAGTTCTGGCTAGATTTAGCAGCTTCGTCCATTGCCTTTCTTCGATCTTCATACGCCTTTGTACTCGCCCGAAATTCGTCAGCCGTTTTCTTGTCTACCTGTCCAATCTTTTCAAGTAGGTTGATCGTATCGGTAAGTCCCTGCGTGTCTGCGGAAATGTTTATTACTACATTTTCTGCCATTACTTCTTAGGTTGCATTTCGTCAAGTTTCTCGATAAGTAGAAAGTACTCGACAATAGTTTGTTTACTGATATTCGTGTTTGGAAACGCTGACGAGAGCGTGACCCCTAATTTGTAACGGCTTTCGGCTGACTGGACGATAAGATTTCTTGCACTGTCTTTATATGCTTCTCGTCTATCAGGCCGACTACTTTTAAGTATGTGTTTAAATCTTGCTCCGATAAATTGGGCAAGGGTATGAAAGTCTTTATAGGCACGGTTAAAAAAAAATCAGCTATGTCGTGTGATTTCTTCCACCGTTCAATCTTTATCTTTCCGTATTCAGGATCGTATGAATACGGGCTTTCTGATTCATCGAAGAAAAGGACTGAGGCGAATTGGTAAACGATTTCCTCTGTCGGTAAAGAGAAGGCAAGTCGTTCGCCTAAGATTAACTTTAACTTAATCACCTCCTCTAATTTTATCGGATTAGAACTAAGAACTTTGTGCAGTGCGTTATGCCAATCGGTTAAGAACTCTTTAGTGCAACGCATTTCCCATTGTTCGTAAACATTCAATCCCGACAAAGCCCGACCGCAGAATGAATTGAAAGAGTCATTCATCATATAATACTGCACACCATCAGAAACGAAGGCAGGGGATACACTATGTCCTTCCTCTAACTTCCAAGTCATTGGTTTCGGGTTCGTCTTTTCAACGAGCCATAAGCCTAATTTACGCAACAGTCCCAAGTCCTAAGTCGTTTAATGTTGTTTGCAGATGTTCTATGTTATGAACCTTAGTCACGATACCGAAATGAATAGTACACGTTCCTTTGGCAATGTATTCCTTTGTTGTCGGGTTGTAGGTGTTCGGCTCGATCTTCACCTTTACCTCCGCTACTCGGTTATTCTTTACTTTGGTGTACTTCATAGCCGTACCTCCGCAAGGTTGACAAAGGCCGTTTTCTGTGAAGCCGTTAGATTCTAGGATTGATTTAAAAGTCATATTCCAATTTTGTTTGCAGTAACGATACTACCGTAATGAGTGCTAATATGTAGAACGGGTAAAATAATAAAGCCCCGTAGTGACCAGTATAAAGGCAGTAAGTAACGAACGGAATAATTGAGTGAAGCGATGACATACAACGTACACACTCGCATACAGGCTTAGAATACCACTCACCAAACCATTTTAATGAGTAGTACCGAACAAACCACAACACCATCTTATCGTGTTTCATAATCCCGTAACAGTCTGCTCCGTCCTCGTTCTTCTTTCCCTGTGGATGAACATTGTATCTAGTAGAAATGTAGAACCCTATGATTGCAAAAGCGTTGACCCATAAAAGAAGTAAGACCTCGACAAGTATTGTCAGCATTAGTCCTGATCGAAGAAAGAGAGTCTTATACAGTTGTAAGCAGTTGCCGAAATCGTAAAAGACTCAGCCGTATTAGTTGTTGCACTTGTACTGATGGTAATATCGAAAGATCCTGAGAAGGCGTTAAACTCGCGGTCTATTGCGTTAAGGTCTACTGTGATATTTCCGCTTGAATCCGATGTTACGGCCTGATGGTATAAATGCCCGTGCATATCTTCCAAGAACACATGATAAGCATGGTTAGCCGTTAGACTAACGGGTAGTTTAACAGAGCCGTAGCAAGTCACGGCTGATAACACATAGCACTCAGAGCAGTTAGATAGAGCCATATTGCAAATGTATATATTTTTTTAATAGAATTTACGCGAAACGTAGAAATAATGATACATTACCTTATCAACAAAATACTCCGACCTTATTGCTTTGGCGTTAGCTATACTCATCGCCCAATTCGTATCCTCGCCACTTGAGATTGAATCGAAGGGGAAAGCTATTGCAATACTTCTACGAATAGGGTTCAGGTGATTCGGGGGACGGAAATAAAACGAGGTGTTTTCTGTGTACTGATCGCACTCAATGGAATGTAGAAACAACTTTCTCTTTTTATTATTGACGTAATACTGCCCCATGAATCCAACCACATCAGGACTCGTTTCTAAGGCCTCCATGATGCTTCTAACGTAGTAGGGTGGTATCAGGTCGTCATCATCAACGAACACGGTATAATCGGCCTGTGACTGCTTTATTAACTCATTCCTTTTCTGACCGATTGACTTCTCTCTGTTGTCCTTATTTAACAAAACCTCACAATCATACCCCGCCATCTGACTGTCTAGGTCGGATAGTACGCGCTGAAGTAAGCCTTCGCGTCCGTTTAGGGTGGGTATGAGGATTGATAATTTCAAGCCGTTACGGGTAAATCAAAATTCATCGCCTTCCTTCTTTCAAACACCGCCTTATCTTGCTGATAGAAACGCTCATTCTTTCGATATAACGAATCCATTGGAACAGAAGCCCCGTTCATTGGGTGCTCGTGTTTGATGATACACTCGTCAAAGTATGTGACCTTATTAAGCATTTGGCTGACGTGCATAAACTCGTCGTCACAGAACAAACTCGTGTACTCAGGGTTGTAGATATACCCGAACCGATCATAATACTTTCGCCCCATGATAGACAAGGTATTCAGCCGTTTACCTACAAAGCCGTCGTTAAACCACAATACCCCATCGGTATCGGGGTAATGCTCAGCCATCTTGTCTAAGATAATTTGATCGTAACCTTTTACCTGCGGTATCATGTCGTCAGAGGCGAGTAGTAGCACATTCCAATCTTTATCCTTTACATGATCCATGTCACGATTAACTGCATGAATTTTACTCAATGATTTGCCGTAAACAAAGTCAAGGTTTCCCCACATTTGCAGAATATTTCTACTCGACTGCCGGTACATCGTTGAATCATCCGTATCTAACGTAATCAGGAAACGGGTGTTCTCGTTTGTCCGAAGCCTTTGGTACATACTAAGCACCTCGAAAAACTTCTCAGGTCTTTGGCGGGTGGGGAATTTAATGAGTAGGTTCATCTTCTTCGATTTCTGTAAACTGAACTTTAAGTAAATGGGAATGGAAGGTATTTAAGCAGTACCTAAAACAATCTAGCAAATGCGATCGGTGCTTGTCTTTAGTCTTATCAATATCACCGTATTGATTAACCTCGACATATTTTAAGTCGTCAATTAAGAACGTGCAGTTTGAATCTATCGCTACATCGAAATTCTGAAGTATTGAGTTAGTCAGTACCCGCGAATCGCTTACCGCAGGGTTCACGCTTGGTACTCTTAATTGCCCGTCGTTTAATCTTAGCTTCTGCCTGATGACATGGTAGTAATTGATATTGCCAACCGTTAAGGCTGATCTATTTTGTCCTGTAGCGTCACCTGTGACCAAATAAACCGCGTTCGGATAAGTGGCGTTGATTCTATCGCATAACTCGTATATGTTTGAGTTGCTTAACCTGAACTCTTTAATGATTCTGATTTGCCCGTCGATGTACTGACTCGCAATAGCGGTTATCGGATCTACGTTGAAGTCATAGCTGATATGCAGGTAATGGGCGGGATCGTATTCTAATGTCCTTACGTGTTTAGCCTGATCGAAGGCATAGGCGAAAGGGTTGGCTGTTAAGTCAACGTCTTCCGCTAAATACTCGCACCGGAACGTCAGGTCGTCTAGTTGGTTTTGGGCTTCGTCGACTTCTTTAGGATTTATGTACGGATTATCGTAAGTGGTAAATTTCCAAGCCTTCCATCCCTTCTTTTTAGGGGCTTCCTGAGCAAGTTTTTTAAAGTAAGTTTGTCCGAATTTTGGCGTACTCATAAACCAAGCATCCCCCTCGTAATCCGTCAGGGTTGGGCGTATTGATTGTTTCCATGCCTCCTCAAACTTTGAAGCCTTTTCGCACTCATCGACAATGGCACGTTTATACTTTCGCCCTCTGCCTGAGTTGGGATCTTCCATACTCCAAAAGTCAATCTTACCACCTCCAACAATACTTAACTGTTTGACCGTTTCATCTTTGGATTCTATAATAGGATAAAGAACGAACTTCAACTCATTCCAGACTTCGTGTAAGTCTTTGTAAGTAGGCGACCACCATCCAACCGGATAATGTTCCTTCATTGGCTCAATGGCTAAAAATATCCCAAACTCGGTTTTACCGAAACGCCTCCCACATTTAAGAAGATTCCACCTGTCGCGGTGGTCGTACATCTTAACTTGATTTGGATGCAGGGTTTTTAGGTGTACTTGGGTAGCCTCCAATGAACTCAATAGTTTGCTTTGTTTCGCCTGTTTGCTTGACCTCGCTAGATTTTAATTGAGGTTCGTAATATTTAGCAACTTCTTTATGTGCCTGTAATCGTAAGGATTCATCAACGCCATCATCGTTTCCGATAATAGCCATTGCAACAACAGGGTGGTAATCGGGATACATTGTAGAGATAATGTCTTTGAACTCCGACGTTACCTTGTTGGTAGTTCCCTTTGATCTTCCACCTGTTTTTGGCGTTCCTTTTTTGCGTCCTGCCATTTCTATTTATTTTCTATATTAGAAATCAACTACTTAGCATAAATTAGGTTCTCCCCATTCAACAACAACTGCTTAAACCCGTAATACCTGAGCCGTGAGTCAATCGCTTTCATCTGCCCGTCGTGTTCAATACAAATCATACTGAGTGAGTTTATGTAATCGTCAGGCAGCAGCGTGAATAACTTAAAGCTAGTGCCTTCTGTATCGAGCGTTAAAAAGTCGAAGCCTGTTGTCGTATTGACAAGTTCGTCTATTGTGTAAGCGGGTATTAGTGTTCCTTCATTAAATACCGAACCGCCCTTTTCCCATTTCGCTTTGTGATTTAAATCGGTAGTGCTTATCGCATCATCGGAAAGAAAGAAAATCACATCATCAGCCGTTGCGCTTAATGCTCCGTGAATCGTCTTAATGTTTTGGTGGTACTTATACAACTCCTGAAACTTTTGCAGGTGTTTCGGGTGGGCTTCTAAGTATATCCCCGACCAGTTACGTTCAACTAAAGCGCGGGTGTTACTGAACAGGAATGGATCGTATGCACCCACTTCGATGAACGAACCGACTTTGTTACCAAAGTAGTTTAGGATGATTTCTTCTTCGTTGTTTTGGGAGTACATTAAAACCAGCTTTTTTTCTTTTTCTTTTCGTTTAACTCCATTTTTTCATTAAATAGCTGATCTATCCGTTTGTTAAGATTAACTATTTCGTCCTGCAACACCTTAACCGTTTCGTCTGTATTTAATAGCTTTAAGTAGTATCTATAACCACTCATGGTATTATAGCTTAGCACAACAGCCGTTTTGTCTTTGGGGGTAACGTACTTGTTTAGATTTAACTCTCTCCAATACTCAAACTCCTGAAGTGTTTTGTGGTTAATTTTGATATAAAATTCGTCCATGATTTTATCTTTTTACATTCCTTGCGCCGCCAATATCACATCGTCGTTCACGTTGTAGGATAAATAGCCCTGCGGGTTATGAAGCGTTAAATTGTTTTGATAAGCAAGTACGGACATGAAAGACTGATCGTGTCGAGAGCCTAAAACCGAATCATCCTGTGAGCAGATACCCGTATTTGTCCATTCACCGGAAAAGCATTTAGTATATTCTATCCACTTTTCAAGCATAGCCCAAATCTTTTTGTCGTTCAGGTTAAATCCCATTGCGCCTGCTATGATTAAGGGGGCTTCTTTTGCCTGCTCCCGCGTTATCCCTAAACACTCTATCTGATTATCACAAAGCCAATCCGAAGCCGTCCATCCGTTTCTAATGATGAAATGGCCGTCTTTGGCAATCAGGTCGATAATAGGCTGTAAGGATTTTTTCAAGTAGATACTTGAATCCATCCATATAGCAATATCATAGCCTTTCTCTTTTGCCCACTTGAAAGCAAAAGCCTTGAAAGCGTAGTTGGCCTGTTTGTGTGTCGGTGAGTCGGGAGGAAAGCCGTCAGTCCATAGCATCACATCGCCATCGTACTGATTGGCCTGAAGCGAATGGTTCAGCCTTGAACTCCCTCTCGGATGCCAAGTACCTACCCCTACGTTTAACACGACCACCTTCATGTATTGCAAAGATATATATTTTTATAATATCAAATGAGAAAAAAAACTATTTCAGCTTCTTTTCAATTGCCGACAGCCTGCGTTGTAATTTGAACACCTCGTTCCATAATTGATCTAGGTCGTGTTTGGGTTGTCTCGGCTCTCCGAACATTGGTTTCTCGCCTTTGTATATCCAGTTCGGGTTGACGTTATAGTGATCGCAAAATTCTGGAATCTGATGGTGTGGGATATTTCTAACCCCGTTCATTATCAGACTGACGTTAGGCTGCGAAGTTCCTAAAACCATTGCCAGTGTTAGTTGCTTTACATCTAATCCTTTTGCGTTCAACGCTTTTACTGTTTGCAGAAATCTGCCTGTAACCTTGTCCATGAACCTGTAAAGGTAGGCTGTTCGGCGTATATGAGTCAACTCATCCAAAAAATCTTTCCGCTATGCTTGTTACCTATTAAATAAGAGTATCCTTATTCTTATAGTTCTTTTCCTCGATTATTTTATATTCATAACGCTGAGAGATGTCTTTGTCCAGGTTCTTTAGCTGTATCTGATTGAACCGGTATTCTTCGATCAGCATTTTCTTTCCATAAGCTCGTAGCTTATCCTTGACCCTAAATGTACCCCTGACCGCACCGGAGCCAACCAGATCAATGATCTGCAATTGCCTGTCGAATAACTCATCCCGCTTTTCGAGTAGGTTAAGCGGGAGCCTGAACACTTCTTTCGAGGCTTGTATGTGTGTCTGATATTCCGTAGGTGTCATTTCCCCGCCCTCCAACCTTTCTCAATCATAAATTTCCCGCCGATAACGAACACAGCATATCCCTTGACTACCTCAGTATTGTCATCGGTATTGATCAGAGATCCGCCGTCTAAGGTGAGCGGTGAGTTTTTTAGTTTGGTGAGCTTATCCGCCATTTTTTCGGATCCGTCGTATAGGTAGCCGAGGCGGGTGGTGGTGAGGATGGTCTTTTTCATTTCCCCAAGTGTTTTAGGTTGTCGTATATGCCTTCGTAGAAATCAGCCTTCTTAGAATTTTTATATGCTTTAAAATAAAATTGCAATGCCAATACGGAGTGCCTTAAATCATATCCGGTTGCTGTTTTAAGCAGAACGGTTTTGTTAATGTCCTCCAACGCCAACCAATTATACGGCTCAGGCAGTTGTTCAAGGTGTTGTTTGATGGTCATTGTTCTTTGAGTTTTCTGATGAATAATGTTTTTAGAATCTCGTTCATTTTATCACGACTAATCGAAGCGGTGATTTCCTTACGTGTAGTATCTAGTTCGGGAATAATTAGGTGATTGAAATTACCCCATACTTCAAAGCCTTGAGGAATCACTACGCCTTTAATAGTCTGCTTCTTTAGCTGAATCTTTTGTCCTCCGTTTTTAGTGACGATAATTCCTGTTCGATTTATTGCAACCTCCGTCCACTCGTCTGTCACTTTCGGTATTTTAATTGTAGCTGCCATTATATGCCTGTTAGTTTATAGCGTCCGTTGTCACCATGTAATAGCAGATAATACACTTCAAACCACTCAACCGATTTTTCAGTAGCGATGTATGTCCGTTTTTCAGAGTGCCAAATAATGTAATACCCTTCGCCAAATCCGACCGTAATCAAATCACGATCTTTTATGTTTGGTTCATAGTAACTATTTGGTGCATTTTCGTTTTGAACGAACCCACGATTCAGCAGATATTCCCGTGTAAGCGGTGTTCCGTTATGCACGATCTGATATGCGAATAGTTTAAGCGTTAATTTTTTAACTAGGCTTTTCGATGAAAGCCATTTGTAGATGTGTTGTTTGATGGTTTTCATTCGTATATTTTTAGCTTATTTACAACAGCGTTAGCGATTGATTCAATTAGTTCTTTTCTCTCAACTTCTTGCGTTTTCTTTCTCGTATAGTTTGCGCCAATCTCACCTCCATTTTTCAGGAACATAAAAGTGAACTCAAAAGACTTGAATAAAGCGAAGATTAAACATCCCGTGAACACAAATTGAAGTACGAGAAGCCTAGGTAATAGTTTTTTGATGGTCATGGGGTGGTTAGTATATGTCCTCTGAATATAACTCATTTAACGATGTTTCTGAAATTAGCTGATTAGCGTTTTTAGCAATTTGCATGGCTTCAACTCTATCAACAAAACGACTTTTATTAGTAACAAATCCTTTAATAGTTTCGCCTACTGAGTTTTCTCCATTTTTAACCGTTCGCTTACCGAGTAAATTAAAAACGGTTTTTATGATGTCAGCGTGTCTGTGTCCTTCAACTACTAATCCGTAATTGATATTAGTTGGGTTATGCTTTGGAGTCGGAAATTTTAATTCCTTATACCAAATAGCGGCTGAATAAATTCTTTCCATGTTATTCTCTCTCCTCATCTTTTGGTAGTGGCAGGTAGTGGGTGACTGGAACATATTGGCAGTAAACAATATCTATTTTTCTGAAAAACATTCTACTTGTCAATCTTCTTAATTTCCCTATTCTTTTTTCTCCATAACAATCATTTCCGCTTTTTCCTCTCTCAATAAAGTTAGCCGCCACCACTTCACCTTTCGGCAGATTGTCCTTGTCGATTTTTAGCCAGTTGG
>CAZMXB010000032.1:0-27357 GCA_964569855.1 uncultured Rhodoferax sp. | reverse complement strand
CCCGCCTGGCCCACCAAATAACCGATGGCGCCCGCGCCCTTGCCGTAAGGGCCATCGTGCCCTACTGGAAACTTGCCTTCACCAAAATTGAGAAGCGTGTTGGTGGTGCCGCGCCACCCCAGCTTGTGGTTCAGCCCGGCCAGGGCCACGTCATTGCGCACCCCAGTTAGTTCGCCGTGTGTGTTCACCAGCTTCTTGGGCACGATAAACAGCGAAATGCCGCGCGTGCCGGGCACCAGCTTGCCATCGGCACCGGGAATCTTGGAGATCCACATCTTGTTGCCCTTGAGGCGGTAACGCGCACCCAACGGATCCTGATCCCATGAAACTGAACCCTCGACGGATTCCGTCGGGTTAAAGTCAGGAACCGCGCGGGTGGCCACATCGCTGAGGCTGGAGCCAGCCTGGGGTTCGGACAGACACATGGTGCCCGACCAGCGCCCCGCAAATTCGTTTTTGGCGAAGACCTCCTGTTGCGTCGCTGTGCCATGCACCATCAACAAATTGGCGTTGCCCGTGGTCAACATGCCCGATCCAATACTGACCGATGCGCAGGCAAAGAAGGCATTTGCCGCCGCCTCCACGCTGTAGGGCAGTTGCATGCCGCCCATGTCATAGTCCTGCGCCGCGCTGAGCATGCCGGACTCGGCATAGGCTCGGTTGGCATCATGGGTGGCTTGCGGCAGGATCACTTTTTCACCGTCAAAATGCGGTTCCTGCATGTCCACCAAGCGGTTGAACGGGGCGTATTTCTCGCGGGCGATGCGCTCGCAGGTGTCCAGCACCGCATCGAAGGTGTCGCGGGAGTGGTCAACAAAGCGTTCGCGTTGGGTTAGCGCGGTTGTGTTGAGCCAGTCATTGAGCAGGAAATCGATGGTGGTACGCAGGTTCATGGTAGGTTCCGGCAAATAACAGCCGCTAGCGTACCGGGTCAGCGCGCAGACGGGTGCCACCAACGAGACAACGGGGTCATTTCGCAGCATTCCGAATCATCCGGAACGACGCCCGCAAACAAAACGGCCCGGAGGGATCCGGGCCGTTTTGGTGTTCCGATGTAGCGGTAAATCAGAACTGGTAACGAACCGTCAACATCGCTTGCCAGCGGGAAATCACGCGCGACGGATTGGTGTAGGTGTCATACACACCGTAGTTCTGTCGAATCGCGTTGCCACTCGAATCCTTTAACTGGTACACGTACTGGCAATTGGTTGGGCACGTGCCGGTGACGTCCGCAACATTGGCCAGACGGCGGGTGCCGAAAAAGCCGAGACCGTTCTGCTGTCCCCAATCCTTGTTCAGGAAATTCAGGAAGTTGTAGATATCCAGACGCATGACGAACTTGTCGCGTTTGGAGAAGGCCGGCAGTTCTTGCTGAAAGCCCATGTCGAGCTGGTTGATCCACGGCTGATACGATGCATTGCGCTGGGCAATCTGGCCGCGACGCGAGTTCAGGTATTCATCTCCACTGATGAAGTCCTGGAACGCCTGAATTTCCGCCGCGCTGGTGCCCGCCTGGTAGGTGACCTTCGGATCATTGACCAGCGGTATGTAGGCCAGATCGACGTTAGCGATGGAGTCGCCGTTAACATCATTGCCAAATGTCCAGCTGTAGGGCAGGCCGCTGCGGCCGTTGTAGTACACCGAGATCGTGGTCTTGTTGTCACCGAAGAAGGCTTTATCCCAACTCAGCGACGCCTTGACCGAAAGCGGCACCTCGAAGCGCGAGGTCGCCTCGGAGGAATCGTTCGGATTGACACGCGCCACGTAGTTGTAGTTCGAATAAGCCTGTGCGGCGGTGCCAGGATTGACTTCTGTGCTTTGTGTCCTGGTGACGCTGACGCTACCGCGCAAGCCTTCCGACAGCGCCTTGGAGAGCGAGAGCGTCACTGAGTCCGTACGGCCCCCGTCGGTGTTGGTCAGCAGCGTGGAACGGGTGTTGATCTCTCCAAAAGCACCATTGTTGCTGCCGTTGCCAATCTGCGTGGCGCTGGCATTGGGGTAAGTCTGCCAGTAGGAGTCGCGACCGTCCGGCAAAGTGCCCTTGGGTGTGCCGATGTTGGGCAGCTTGTAGTCGATGGCATTTTGGGCCTTGACGCGCTGGTACTCGACGCCAGCCGTCAAGCCCCACCATGGCAACTCCTTGTCGAAGCCCAGGGCAAACTTCCAAGCACTTGGCATCTTGAAGTCCGGGTCGACCACGTCAATCTGGCACGTGGCGTTGGTCGCGCACACACCCGCCGCGACATTGGTCGGGCCCGGCTGTTTGTTCGGATCGGCGCTGAAAGGAGCATTGGCCGGAATGGTGTTGGTGTACTGTTTTGACGACACCACGCCGTTATTCGTATAGGCGTTGGTAAGCCACACGTACGGCGGATTGGTCTGGAAGAGGCCAAGGCCGCCGCGCAGTTGCGTCGGGCGCACACTGTCGAAGGCGTAGTTGAATGCAAGGCGCGGTTCGATAACCGTGTTCTTGGAGCCCAGAGTGGTGGCGCTGGTATAGCCGAAGCGGCTCTCCCACACGGGTGAGCCTGGGACAGCCCCCGGAGCGGTGTTGGTCGCGCTTTCCAACGCAACTGGTGGCGCGTGGTCGGCCCTTGGCATGTTGATGCGCGCGCCGTAGACGAGGGACAGGTTTTTGGTGGCCTGCCAGGTGTCCTGGATGAACGGGCTGATCTGGGTGTATTTCCAGGTGCCGGCACTGTCGGACAGGGTGACGCCGTTCGGCAAGTAGTTCTTCGTAAAAAAGCCGTAATCCTTGGCAAGAATTTCGTCCACCGGGGAGCCGTTGCCGTTCTTGTCGTAGAACCCGTACGAGCCGTGCAGCAGTTGGCCGAACACGTTGGCCACTTCGTTGCTCAGGAAGTCGGCACCGCCCTTGATCACATGGTCACCGGCAGAATAGGTGCCTGCCAGCGTGGCGGTGATGCGGGTACTGGCGATTGAATTCTCGTGGCGGAAGCGGTCCTCACCCCCAATAACCCAAGACGCCGTGCTGTTCTGAGGGGTGGCGTTGCAGCCGGCGGCCGCAGAGAAGCATGCAAACACCTCAGGCTGGTCGATGGCGGCTCCGTTGGTGACGTCGTACTTCTGGTGTCCTATCTTCAGCTCGGTGCTGAAATTCTCGCTCCAGTCACTGAATAACTGGACGGACAAGTTATCCGTCTTGGAAGTCACCGTGTACCAGTTGCTGGGCAGGATGGCGCTTCTGTCCTGCACATACGAGCTGTAAGGTGTGGGCTTGGTTTCCTCGGTGCGCTGGAAGGTAAAGGTGGCGCGATGGTCGTCGGTAATATTCCAATCCAGCTTGCCCAAGATACGCTTGTTCTTCAAAGCAACGCCACTGGCACTGCCATACGTACCGGTATTCAGGCCGATGGTATCGAAAGCGCTGGCGACATCACTCACCTGTTTCGCGGTCAGTTTGCCGCTGCTGACGGCATCGGTACCGACACCAGCAATGCCACTGATTTCCTGCTCTTCATAAGAGCCAAAGAAAAACAGCTTGTCCTTGATGATCGGGCCGCCAAGGGTGGCGCCCTTGGTCGCGTTCTTGGCGAAACCGTTGTAAGCCGGGCCGTCCAGCTTGCCGATCATGCTGTTGGCATCAGTCAGCGCGTAATACACTGAGCCGCGGAAATCGTTGGTGCCGGACTTGGTGACGGCATTGATGTTGGCTCCGACGGAATCGGTGGTGACGTCAAACTCCGTGATCTTGATGTCGTAGGCGGCGATGGTATCGGCCGAGACCGGCGAACCTGTGAAGCCCAGGCCATTGGAGTTCAGGCCGAATGGATCGTTCACCGAAAGACCGTCGACGCTGATGTTGTTATAGCGGTTGTTCTGGCCGGCCACGGAGATCGAGCCGTCATTCTGGTCGGTGACCGTGACACGCGGATCAAGGCGGGCAATGTCGTCAAGCGAACGGTTGCCGCTCACGGCAGTTTCGAGCTGACGCCCGCTGATAGACGTGCCCACACCCTTGTTGTTTGAGTCAAACTGGAGTGAACGGGCAGAACCAACCACTTGCACAGCCGCCAGGTTGGTCGCAGCGCCGAGTGTGACATTAACGGTGCTAACCTGATTCAGTTCCAGATAAACGCCATCTTCTGTCTTCTTAGGCTCGCCCACCTTGTTGATGACGATGGTGTAGGGGCCACCCACGCGCAGGCCGCGGGCGTTGTAGCGGCCGGTGGCGTCGGTAGTGGTGCGGCTCACCGTGCCGGACTCGTTGTGGGTGATGGTGACTTCAGCGCCAGCCACGGGCTGGCCGCTGGCCGACACCACCTGACCACCGATACCAGAGGAGGTGCTCTGCGCCAAAGCTGGCGCGGCCACCACAATAGCCACAGCGGCACTCAGCACCGTTCGTGAAAAGCTCGTAAATAAATGATCCTGGCGACTGCGCATCCTGTTTGCTCCTTAGCGAGATGACCCCAACGGGGAGTTTATGGAAAGTAAAAATGGGTAAAGAAGTGCAATATACCCATGAAGTTAACCATAAGGTCAGGAAAGTTTTGTGACAGCTGTTGTTTTCCAGACACCAACGGTATGATTCCCCCGCCCTCGGCCTTTGAGGCCTTCCCCTATTTGGAGCACCCACTTGCAGTCCCACCGACATTTCGCACGTTTTGAGTGCAGTTCCCTGAGTTTTCTAGGCCTGAGCCTGGTCGCGTTTTTGTCCGGATGTGCTGGTGCACCAACATTGCCCGCCGCGACAACGCCCATAGAAATCAGCATTTTTTCTATCAATGATTTTCATGGACACATTCAGCCCAAGTCTCCGACCCCCCTTTCGCCCCGCCTGCCCGACCCGAAAACCGGTGAACTAAAGGCGCAACCAGCCGGGGGCGCGGCCTATCTGGCAACCGTGCTGGACAATTTACGCTTACAACGGAAAAACCACGTGTTTGTTGCGGCCGGTGATTTGATGGGCGCGTCACCACAGATGTCGTCGCTGTTGAAGGACGAACCGACGCTGACGGCGCTGGGGAACATGGGTTTGGCGATGTCTTCCTTGGGCAATCACGATCTGGACGCGGGTTTACCCGAGTTGTTACGGAAATCCCGCGGTGAATGCCCCGCAAAAGGTTGCGAGTGGCCCGAATTCAAGGGTGCCAGTTTTCCGTATCTTGCCGCCAATATGTTTGAAACCGATACCGGCAAGCGCGTGCTGCCAAGCCACATCATCCGGGAAATCGGTGGCCTGAAGGTGGCGCTGGTGGGAGCTGTTACGCGGGACACACCCAAAGTCATTGCACCCCGGAACATTGTTGGCCTGCGTTTTGCCGATGAAGCCGACACGCTGAACGCCCTGGTTCCCGAGCTGCGTGCCGCTGGTGCGCAGGTGCTGGTCGCCATCATGCATGAAGGTGGCGTCAACAACGAAGGCGCCGCCAATGACCCCAGTTACGCCTGCGCGGGGCTGCAGGGCCGTGGCGTGGACATAGCCAAACGCTTGGACCCGGCCTACGCCATCATCATCAGCGGCCACACCCACCAGGCCTATACCTGCAAAATCAACGGGCGCTTGTTGGTTCAAGCAGGAAGTTACGGTGGCTGGTTGACGGAAAGCCGGCTCACTCTGGACGCGACCGGAAAGGTGCTGGATGCGCAGGCCATCAACCACCCGGTGCTGCAGGCGGTCAACACCCCCAACCCGGCTTTTGTGGCTCTGGTTCAGCGCGCGGCCGCGTTGACCGCCGCTATCCGGGAAAAGCCGGTCGCCGTGTTGACCAAAGGGGCGCAGCGCAGTGTCACCGCGCCGTTCGGCGACTCGACCGCTGGCAATCTGGTTGCCGACGCGCAACTCGCCTTTGGCAAAAAGCGTGGGACTGCCGATATTGCGATGACCAATTCCGGCGGCATTCGGGCCGACCTGGCCGTGGAGCCGGGCCGCGCTGTGACCTTGAACGACCTGTTTGCCATTCAACCCTTTGGCAACGAACTGGTTGCGGTGACGATCACCGGGGCCCAGTTGCAGGAGTTGGTGCGCAGGTTGTTGCCCAAGCGAGCGGGTGCGGCATCGCTTCAAATTTCTCACAATGTGAACTACCAGTGGAGCCAAGCTGAAGGCGCCATGCCGGTGTTGGATTCGCTCACGGTCGATGGAAAACCGGTGGACCCGCAACGCGATTACCGGGTGGTGGCGAGCACCTACCTGGCTGACGGTGGTGACAGCTTCAGCGCGATGCGCCAGGGCCGCGACCGCCAGGTACTGGGCATGGACATTGACGCGCTGGTGGACTGGTTGGCCGAAAACCCCAAAGCGGTGGACCAGATAACCCCGGGTCGGATTCGGCGCAACTGATCAGGGCGCTATCTCAAACAGTGCCGATCCGTCGCCGTTGTCCTTGATCAGACGCACCGTGGGGTGGCTTGGCAGGTAACGCTGCGCTGCAGCCGCTGACAGAAAAGTCATGCGCACACCAGGTACCGGGGCAATGCGCCAATTGCCATCGGCAGTGGGGTTGACCTGTTTGTTGGCCGCCAACATGTCGGACATTCGCAGGTATTCAATCAGCACCTGCCGGTTTTCCTCCGGTGCTTCCAGTACAACTTTGCTGGCGTCAAGCCCCGGAAAGTTGCCGCCCCCAAAAGCGCGGTAGTTGTTGGTAGCAACAATGAACTTGGCATCGGGCTGTATGGGCTGGCCCTGGTAGCTCAAATTCCTAACCCGGTGGGCAGCGGGTGCCACCAGCTTGCCGTTGGGGTCGTAACGGGCCGGTTGGGTGAGATCAAACTCATAGGTGACGCCGTCCAGGGTGTCAAAATTGAAGGAACGAAATACTTCGTTCAGTACCGGCTGTTGTGCTGCCCCAGCGGGGTCAATCTGGTTGAATTGACCCGCTGACATTTCGATCCACTCCTTGACCTCCGCACCGGTCAGCAACATGGCTTTGAGAATGTTGGGATACACATACAGGTCGGCGACGTTTTTGATGGCCAGCGGACCCGCCGGAATATCGGTGTAGTAGTCCCAACCCTGGCGCCCTCCGGTCTTGAACGGTGCAGCGGCCGACAATACCGGGTACTTTTCATAGTCTGTTCCCTGCATGGCCCGACGGACATAGGCGATTTGGGCATTTGACACAATTTGCACCGAGGGGTCATCACCCACCAGCGCAAAGTAGCTGTAGATGGGGGCACTGGTAAACGCAACCTTGTCCCGCACGTAGGCCAATGTGGCGGCGTGCACATCGCCCAGGGTTTGCTCCACCATGGCATCGGCGGCTACGGCAGGCTTGCGGCTGGTGCGGTCATAAATGGGGCGTATGCTGGCCTTGCTGTTTGCCACTTTCCAGCTGCCGGTGCTGTTGTCAAGTGTCAGGTCGATGACCCCCAGGTGGTCGCCCCAGCGCCCCGGCATGACGGCGGGAACGCCGTTGATGGTACCGCGCTCCAGATTGACTTTGGGGTAATCTGCAAAAGCCTTGCCGGGAAACTCGGCGTGGGCGTGCCCAAACAGAACCGCATCTATACCCTCCACCTCGGTCAGTGGTCCGACCGCATTCTCAGAGAACTGCGCGACCGGTCCTTTCTCGAAACCCGCGTGGGGGATGGCGATCACCAGTTGCGCTCCCAGGGACCGCATCAGCGGCACATACTTTCTGGCGGTTGTTATGACATCGTGCACCAGAACCTTGCCATCCAGGTGCCCTTTGTCCCACTGCATGATCTGGGGCGGAACGAAGCCGATCACGCCCACCTTGATGGTATGTGTGCTTCCTTGCTGGTCGACAAATTTGCGTTCCAAAATCACATAGGGTGCAAATGCGTGTTTGGCTTCGGCCCCGGTTTTGTCCTGCCAATAGACGTTGGAATTGACATACGGAAAGTTTGCCCCCTTCAGAGAACGCTGCAAGAATTCCAGGCCGAAATTGAACTCGTGGTTTCCGATATTGGCAGCGTCGTAGCCCAGCTGGTTCATGACCCGGTAAGCCGGATGGGTTTCTCCGTCTTTGAGGGGCCTGACCTTGGCGACGTAGTCACCCATGGGGTTACCCTGCAGCAAATCGCCGTTATCAAACAACAGGCTGTTGGGTACTTCGGCACGGGCCGCCTTGATCAGCGAAACCGTGCGGGCCAGACCATATTGGTCAGTCGGTTTGTCCTGGTAATAGTCATAGCTCAGCAGGTTCATGTGGAGATCGGTGGTCTCCATGACCCGCAGGCGCACTTCGGCGGCTTGGGCGGTAACGCCCAACACCACCAGCGAACAGGACAGGGTCCATCGGTGCAGCGCGTGGGCAACACCTGAAAAACAAAACAACTTCATCCATTTCTCCTCTTCAAGGCAAACGCCCATAACAAGACAGGACTGTAACCAATCAAGGTCCTTGCGCTTGGTTTCCGCTAAAGTGGCGCTATGACCGCTGTGGCTCCAAAACCTGCTTTGCCAGCACTTGCGCCCCGCCCCGGACCCCGCTCCAAATCCGACCTGTTTGTGTCGTTTTCCTGGCTGGCGCTGCAGGGCTTTGGCGGGGTGCTCGGCATTGTGCAGCGCGAGCTGGTCGAGAAGAAGAAGTGGTTGACGCCGGAGGAATTTGTCGACGACTGGGCGGTGGCCCAAATTTTGCCGGGACCCAATGTGGTCAACCTGTCCTTGATGATTGGTGACCGCTATTTCGGCATGCGGGGGGCGCTGGCCGCGCTGGCGGGCATGCTCACCCTGCCCTTGGTCATCGTGTTGCTGCTGGCGGCGCTGTTGGGCGGAGTTGCCGATTTACCCTCAACCCAAGGCGCTCTGCGAGGCATGGGCGCTGTAGCAGCAGGTCTGATTGCCGCAACCGGCATCAAACTCGTTGCCGCATTGAAGCAAAACGTCATGGGGCTGACAGCCTGCTGGGCGTTCGCCATCTTGGCTTTTTTGTGCATTGCGTACCTTCGATTGCCTTTGATCTGGGTATTACTGTGTCTGGGTGCCCCGTCATGTTGGCTCGCCTATCAGCGGCTCGGGCATGACCAACCACAGGGAAACTCCGAGTGACCGCAGTGTTTTCCGGAGCGGACTGGTTGGCGCTGCTGGTTCACTTTTTATCCCTGTCTTTGCTGGCTATTGGAACTGTAATGACTACAGCGCCTGAAATGCACGGGTACCTGGTCAACGAAAAATACTGGTTAACCGACAGCCAATTTGCAGCGTCTATCGCCTTGGGTCAGGCAGCTCCTGGCCCGAATGTACTGTTCGTTGCTTTGATTGGCTGGAACATAGGCTTGAATGCGGCTGGCGGCACCAGTGGCGGTCGGAACGCTTGGTGGAGCGCATTGGCTGGCGCTGCATTGGCCATGATCGGTATTCTGCTGCCCAGCACTTTGCTTACTTTCACTGCGGCACGATGGGGGCATCAAAACCGGGAACTGCGCACAGTGCGCGCTTTCAAGCAGGGAATGGCGCCCATCGTGATTGGGCTGCTGTTCTCAACAGCGTGGATTCTGGCGATCAAAATGGGTCAACCGCAAGAGCACTGGCAGTTATGGTGTCTGATTGCGGCCACGATCGGGCTGGTATTGCAAACAAAGGTTCATCTGCTATGGATGCTCGTCGTAGGCGCCGGGTTGGGTGCCAGTGGGCTTGTTTGAAGAGTTTATTAACCCGCTTCAATAAGCAATAGTCTATATGCAACGGCCCCATAAGTGATTGGACTCTGCAACTTCTTGTTCATAGACTTTGCTTGTCCCTGAAGTAACCGCAGCGAGTCCACTAAACCAGAGACGGCACGGAAGTCATGCTGGGCTCGTCCACTTAGTTCATACTTATGGAGTGCATCATGAACAAGAAAATTTCGTTTCGGAAGTCTTTGTCTGCAACCCTGATCGCGTCCGTTTTCGGCATCGCTTTTGCACCATCCCTGGCCTTGGCATCCGAGGCCGAATTGCTCAAGCGGATTGATGCTCTGGAAGCTCAATTGAACGCGCTGAAAGCGCAGGTCAGCAAGTCAGCAGAAGACAAGGCTGCTGCCCCATCGCAGGCGCAGAGTGCCGCAGCAGCAAAAGCGCCAGCTATCAGTCAAACAGATGGGATTACCATTTACGGCCGTCTCGACGTCGTGATGGAGTCCAACGATGATGGTGCATTCTCGCGCCCCGTCATGCAGAACATTTCGTCGCGTATCGGCTTCAAAGGCCAACGCAAAATTACTGATGACTTGAGCGGCATCATGCAGATTGAGTCTGGCCTCGCGCCGGAAGACGGAAAGACCAATCTTGGCACGCTCGCTACTCGCAACACCTATGCCGGCCTGAAAAGCCAAGCCTTTGGTAGTGTAATTGCCGGTCTATATGACATGCCCTTCAAGAAGCTTGAGGGCAATTCCGCACCAGTCTGGGGCAGCGCAGAAGCCATGGAAATCATCATTCACGGCAAGGGGACGTCGCGTGTGGCTTCATCATTCAACAATTTCCATACAAGGCAGGCCAACGTATTGCAGTACTGGAGTCCTAGATTCGCGAATATGGAAGTCAAAGTGGCCTACAGCCCCGACGAGGTCAACGGTGCAACCGGTGCCGCTGCACCGATCGTTAACTATCGCAAACCTACTTATGGCGCATCATTTGAATTTGACAATGGCTCATGGAACGCCGGTGTTGCCACAGAAACCCAAGAGAGCTTCAGCGCTGTCAACAAGAATATGACCGGCGTAAAGGCAACAGCTGGCATGAAATTGGGCGATGGAACAGTGGGCATAGCCTATAGCCAACTGGACAACAGTATTGGCAAAAAAACCGACAACTGGATGATTGCTGGAACCTACAAATTTGGGCAGGTAGTGCTAAAGGCAAATTTCGGACAATCAAGCGAGTCTTCAGCCAATGCGCTTGATGGCTTGTCCATGGTGGGTCTTGAAGTTGACTACCGTCTGGACAAAAATACGACCCTGTACAGCTACTACACCGCCATCACGAACGACGCAAAAGCGCGGGGCCGGTTTGAGGCTGGTGACAACAAATATTCACCGGCAGCTGGCAACGATCCATCGATCTTGGGCCTTGGCCTCCGCTACGACTTTTAAAGTCTGATTTCGTGCTGCCGCAATGGCGGCAATTGTCGAGAACTGGTGGCCTCATGGCATCAGTTCTCGTTGTCGTGGAGGTTCGCCAGGTGAAGGCGACTCCAACGCAGTCTTTACATCGCGCTGAATGAAATGCACGAAGGCGGTCGTCAAATTAGAAAAAGGTCTCCCATGATGCCAGCATAGTGAGACGTGTCGCTCAAAGTGCATGCCCGTGACGTCAACACGATGCAATCGGCCTTCTGCAAGCTCATGCAAGACTGCATATCGGGAAACAATGGCAATTCCCATGCCCGCCTCTACAGCCTTTTTGACTGCCCCCACGTTTCCAAACTCCAATACCGAATGCAAAGTAATTCCAGCCGAGTGCACTTGATCCAGCAGGCTTTCGCCGCTTGCCGAATCTTTCGACGGCAAGACAAATGGCATCTGGCTAAGATCAGTCGGCGAAACGCTGCCTGTTTCAACAATGGGGTGATCTGGCGGAGCAATCACGATGAGTTCATCACGCATAATTGGTTTGACCGCAATACGCTCGTCGGCAACCGGAGTGCCTTCACCGATAACGCCGATGTCCAGTTCACCCCGCAACAGCATTTCAACGATTTGCCGTGACGATTGAACCTGGACTATCAGTTCAACAAGAGGATATTGAGCTCTGAAGCGGGCAAGAATACCTGGCAACAAATACACCCCAACCACTTGGCTGCCGCCAATGCGAAGTGTTCCCTTGTTCAAATCATTTAGGTCCGCAAGCTCCCGTTGCATCTGTTCCACCCGACGATGCAAGTCTTCCGCGCAGCGTAAAACAACTTTCCCCCGCTCGGTAATGGTGAAGGTCTTGCCCACACGGTGAAACAGGTTCACTCTGAGCGCGGACTCCAACGCCACAACCTGCGCACTGATCGCTGGTTGAGTGAGGCTTAGTTCGTTTGCAGCTTTGGAAAAACTGTTCAGTCTTGCGACAGCCTCAAACGTGCGTAATTGCGCAAAAGTCATCATTGAAGAAATCTGCCGGTTAGTGTGTCTGGGCCGTTGTGATGGCTACGCAATCAGTAAAACATTATATGAATGATGATGCTCCGTGATTGGACTCCGCTGCGCATGGTATCTAGACTAGATGTGTCATTCAATGGTTACCAAGGAGTTGAGCCATGGGCAAAGAAATTGAACGCAAGTTCGTCATCAACAGGGATGCATGGCAACCGCAAGACGCGGGCATCCACTACAAGCAAGGCTACCTCAATTCACAAAAAGAGCGTGTGGTGCGGGTGCGGATCGAAGGCACCATAGCCAAGTTGACCATCAAAGGTCCAACCAAAGGGGTGACCCGTTCCGAGTTCGAGTACACCATTCCAGTGGATGATGCCAGCATCCTTCTCGACAACCTGTGCGAGCAACCATTGATCGACAAGCATCGCCACAAAGAAGTTCATTTTGGCAAGACCTGGGAAATTGACGTGTTTCACGGTCTTAACGAAGGTCTGCTGGTTGCCGAGATTGAACTCGCTTCCGAAGACGAGGAATTTGAACGCCCGGCCTGGTTGGTGGCCGAAGTGTCCAGCGACCCACGCTACTTCAATTCCAACCTGTTAAAGAACCCGTTCAGCACCTGGGCTAAAGCCTGACTGGATGCGTGCCATGCTTAGCAAATCAATAGCGCAGTCTTCGTCCGCAAACCAGCGACTCATGGAGCTCCTGGGCATGGACAAGTTGACCTTGTCATCAAAAACAAGGGCAGCGCAAAGCCCGACTGAGAGCTGGATGCGCTATCTTGGTTTTCCCGGTGGCATTGCCCTTTTCTTGTTCATCCTGTACTTGCCGGCAGGCTCTGGCCTCAGTGCGTCCGCGCAGGCAGGTGCGGCCTGCTTTGCGCTCGCGTTGGTCTGGTGGGTCACCGAGCCATTTCCGACTTATGTGACATCTCTGGTCCTGATGTTTCTGCTGCTGATCACCCGCACCTCAAGCCCCAAGGCCATCATGGATGTTCTTGGCATGGAGGTCATTTGGTTGAATTTGCTGGCTTTCATCCTGAGCTCCATGCTTGTGAAAGTGAAGCTGGCCAAGCGAATGGCATTGTGGCTCATTCTCAAGTTTGGTCGCAAGGCGTCTTGGGCGTTGCTGGCCTTTGTCATCATTCAGATGATTCTGGCGCCGCTGATTCCGGCTACCGCAGCGCGGGCGGTGATGACACTTCCCCTGATCATCGTTGTGGCGGCAATTTATGGTGCCACCGAGGAGACCAACAATAATTTTGGCCGCAATTTGTTTCTGCTGAACCTGATCGGCATTTCCGTTCTCTCATCCATGACCATGACAGGTTCATCCGCCAACCTGATTGCAGTGGGCCTGATTGAAACCATGGGAGGGCAGCGGGTGTACTACATGGATTGGGCCGTAGTGGGTGCCCCTGTCGCCATTGTGACGGTTCTACTCATGTGGGTCTTGGGGCAAAAGCTCGTTTTCCGAATCCCCAGGGATCAGCAACTTCCCCAACTTGAAGGTGGATTGGGACTGGTGGAGCATGAGTACGCACAACTTGGCCCCTTGCGCACCGAGGAGAAAAAGGCACTGGCGATTTTTGGGTTGGTGCTCTCTTTGTGGATGACCGACGTCTTCCATTTGGGATGGTTTGGGGTAGAGATCAGCGCGCCTTTTGCCGCCTTGCTGGGTGCCGTCATCGTTCTGTTTCCACGCTATGGCATCTTGCAGTGGGCAGAGGCAGATATTCCTTGGCATTTGCTAATCTTCAGTGCGGGTGCCTACGCGGGTGGGTTGGCGCTCGATGACACCGGTGCCGCCGAGTGGGGCGTGCGCATGCTGTTCGGCGGTATGGACTTAAAAGGCGTTCCATTTGGAGTGTCGTACACCTTAGTCATTGCCGTCATGATGTACAGCCACCTGCTCACGACATCCAAGACGGTGCGCACACTCATCATGCTGCCCATCATCATCACGCTGGCCAAGGCGCTGGGTTGGAATCCCATTTCCTTTGCCTTGCCAGCAGCCCTCTGCATTGACTGGGTGGTCGGACTGCCTATCAGTGGCAAACCCAACGTCATTCTTTTTTCCACCAACCAGTACTCCGTGGGCGACAACTTCAAGTACGGCTTTCTCACTTGCACCATTGGTGTGGCGCTATTGGTCATTTCTGCGGCGACCTGGTTCCACTGGATTGGTCTGACACCTTCTTTCTGGGCGGTTGCACCATGAAAAAAAAGATCGCCATTTTCTTGCTGTTGATCAGCTCGGGGCTCATGGCGAACGCCACCAGCATCAAGACCTATGCATCGCGTGCAGTAGTCGTAGCGGACGGGTCTGCACGGGTCATTCTTCACCTTGAGTTGGTGGATGCGGTAGCAGGCAACATGGTGATTCCCATCGGTTTCGACAAGCCCGACGACTTTCAGACTGGGAACAATGCGCCCGGTGTTTCCCTGACCCCACATCTCGCCAAGGAGCGCCCAAATGTTGAAGTTAACTTGCCTGCTTCCTTGACAGGCAATGTCACTCTGGACTTCAGCTTCACGGTTCCGGCCCTCTTGGGTAAACCCAAGGAGGCCGCGGGTGAGCAAATAAAGATTGCGACGGACACCGGGGTGGTGCGTCACAGTTTTGTCAACACCGAGTCGGCTCCCATTGGGCACTACACGCTCGATATCCTGCTTCCAGACGCAAAAGTGGTGCAGAAGATCGCCGAGCAACTTCCTAAGCCAAAACGTTCCGAGTTATTGCCTCGTGTTCGGCTAGATCGTTTTGACGGTCAACTTCAGGGGGCCACGCTTCAGATGTCCAGCCTCAAGCAGGGTGACCGTGCCTCCATGGTCCTGTACGTTGTGGATGCGAAAAGGTCATTGGGCTGGCTTCTGGTTGGTGCAGCCATATCACTTGCCTACCTGTTCGGATTCAGGGATCTGGTCAAGCCCAATCAAGGCTGACCGCAGCAGCCAGCCTTTTTTTGCCAATTCGATTTATCAGGAGAGATTACATGCATGACGTTTATGCAAAAAATCAAGCTACTTCTGCAGCTGACGCAGCAAAAATAGTTCCACGCGCCGAGTTTCGTGTCTTTGGCCAGGGAGTGATCGACATCGTCAAGCAGTTGATGTGGAATGGCAAGACAGTTCTGTTTCAAGCGCGTCGAATGCCCAAGGAAACGTATTTTTTGTCAATCAATACAGATGAGGCCAATGTCAAGGTACGGGATGGATTGCTTGATATCAAAACGAAGGTGGGAGCAACACCAGAGGGATATGAGATATTCCAGCCGCGTGGGAAGTTTCAGTTCCCCGTCAAGCGGGACGATCTCGCCACCATCCTGGGCCACCTGCAGGTCGCAATGGATTTGTCCATGGATAGTTACACGATCGAGGATTTCACAGCCCTTGCGCGCCAACACCCTGAACTGTGCCCCGTATCCGTTGAGAAGATGCGATATGGCTTCACCATCGACGGAGTCATTTGCGAGTACGCACAAGTGTGGCTCAACGGCGCTATGGTGGAGACCGCCTGCGCAGAGAGTGAAAACTATGCAGGCATGAAGCAAGTGGTGGAAGGGTTGGGCATCGCTGAAATGCCAAACACCAATTACCTCAGGGCCGCCAAGCGTGTTGTCGGAATGGTCTAGGTTTGAGTTCCTGCTTCTAGCATTTGAAATTGGGTGAGGACGCCACCACTGAGTGATGGCTCTTGTCCACAAAGTCCGAGATGTACCTTCCAAAATTGCGCAGTATTGCATCCGGTGACGCATGGGGCGGTCTGGCGGCAATGCTGGTGGCCTTCCCCGCCGCGATTGCATTCGGCGTGACGGTGTATGCAGCGATTGGTCCCTCATACGCACCCTATGGAGCGCTAGCTGGCATTGTGGGAGCCACCGTGATCGGTCTGGTGGCCTCATTGATAGGCGGTACCGATCGCCTCATCAGCGCGCCCTGCGCCCCAGCTGCGGCCGTCTTGTCAGCATTTGCCATCGAGATGGTGGACGCAGGCAGCCCGCACAACGTCGTAGTGTTACAGCTCATGTTGGTGGGTTTGCTGGCGGGTCTGATTCAACTCGGATTGGGGCTGGTGGGAGTTGGACGTTTGATCAAGTACATCCCCTACCCCGTTGTCAGTGGTTATCTGAGTGGCGTGGGCCTGATCATCATTGGAAGCCAGATTCCGAACTTTGCCGGGACTCCAGCTGCCGTGAACTGGTGGCATAGCCTGATCACGCCGACCATCTGGGACTGGCGCTCCATCTTCATTGGCGCAGTTACGGCGATCGTGGCTGTGCTGGCGCCCAGACTCACCCAACGCATTCCAGGGATCATTCTGGGCATCATTGCAGGCGTTCTCAGTTACTTCGCACTGGCCTTGGAGGATCCCGCATTGCGCGCGCTGGCCAACAACCATTTGGTCATTGGTCCACTCAATGTCGCCGCTGATGGATACTGGTCTTTGCTGGCTGGCCGTTGGATTGGTATAGGCCATCTGGACTTCAGCTTGTTCGCCCAAGTTTTCGGTGCCGCATTGACTCTGGGTGTCTTACTCTCCATCGATACCCTCAAAACCTGCGTGGTGCTCGACCAGCTCACGCGGAGTCGGCATGACTCTGACCGCGAACTCATTGCCCAAGGTGTTGCCAACCTGGCAGCCAACTCCGTAGGAGGGATCTCGGGCGCCGGCCAAATGGGGGCAACTTTGGTGGGGCTAAATAGCGGTTCCTGTACGCGAGCTTCGGGAGTTTTGGAGGGAATATTTGCTCTTCTTGCTGCCGTGCTGCTGAGTTCATACATTGCATGGATTCCGGTTGCCACCCTGGCTGGCATATTGATTGTGATAGGCGTGCGCATGATCGACCGTGAGCCACTCAAGTTTGTGGAGTCGCGGCGCACGCTGCTGGACTTCTTTGTGGTGCTGGCAGTGGTACTGGTAGCGTTAACCGTCAGCCTGATAGCGGCGTCCCTCGTGGGCGTTGGTATGGCCATACTGCTGTTCGTGCGGGAGCAAATCGGTGGCATTGTGGTTCGGCACAAGATGCCTTTGAGCCAGACATCATCAAGTTGGCACCGCCCTGTGCGCGAGATTGAAATACTGCAGGCCAAGGGTGACCAAGCCGTTGTGTTTGAGTTGCAGGGCAGTCTTTTTTTCGGCAACACCTACCAACTCTACACGGATCTTGAGCAAGAAATCACGTCGCGAACTTACGTCATCATTGATTTCCGGCGGGTCCGTTCCATAGATATCACTGCCGCCCATCTTTTCAATCAAATTCGGACGACCATCAAGGAACGGGGCGCCACACTGGTGCTCAGCGGGGTGCGCGAAGACCAGAGCCGCGGCAGCAATTTGCAAGAATTTTTGTGGCATACGGGACTGTGGCATCCGCAAAGCAAGACCGTTCGTATCCTGCCAGATCTGGACGCCGCAATTGCCTGGGTTGAGGATCGCCTGCTCGGCGAGTCCGAATATGCGTTAGCCGATGAAACACCCATGGCGCTCGGCGAGATGGAAATTTTCTCAGCGCACAAGGACGACACCCTGAAAGATCTGGAGGCATCCATGAGCATCCATCGCTATGAAGCAGGAGAAGTGGTGTATTCCAGGGGCTCGGTAGGTGACGACCTGTATTGGGTGCGCCTGGGTGTCGTTCGCCTAGTTGCCTCGCTTGAAGCGGGAAAAACCAAGCCCGTGGCCAGTTTCGGCCGGGGAGACTTTTTTGGAGGGCTGGCGTTCCTGGACAACCAGACCAGACCGAATGATGCGGTCGCAATCAGCCGAACAGAGGTTTACGTGCTGTCAAGACAGCAGTTTAACGAGATCGCGGAACACCACAAGCGCCTGGCGTTCAACATTGCCATGGCAATGGCGCAGTTGATGGCCAAACGACTGCGCCAGACCGAGATCAAGCTCACGTCGCTAATGGAGTCCTGAGATTACATGTGAACGCTTGACTTTCCATTATTTGCCTGACCAGTTTTTCATTTGTTATTTAACCGGAGGTGATTTATGTATAGAAGACAAGTTGCAAAGTGGGTGGTGGTCGGTACCGCCTTGGCGGTTTCTGTCCTCGCTACAGGTTCCTTGCGTGCAGCGGAGGCGTCCAAGGCACTCTACCTCACGACTATTGAAACCTATCCCGCACCCAAGCTCGAAGATGTCAATGGACGCGAGTACAAGTATCTCTTTGACGCTTCCAAAACAAAACCGACGCTGGACGAAGCGTTCAAAGACCTGTGGAGCCAAATCCGCTCATCGGCGACCAAGCATGGCTTTACGGTGACGGAAAAGGCCAAGGATCCGCTCAAGGTGGAGATGACTACCAAGGAGTACTTTGACACCAAGGACCAAATGATGTGGAACAAGGGCTACATCATTCGCATCACGACCCGATTCAAAGATGCGAAGCCCAACCCCGTGGTTGCAGTGACTGTCAAGAGCGTCCTGGAAGATGCGTTGCGCACGCTGGCGACACCGTTGGCCGTGGTGGGCGTCGACAACGTCAAGACCGAAGCGGAAGGTAATGTAGGCTTCATCCCCGGCGGCAAGTTGGCCGAATACATTGAGAAGGGTTCGTCCTTCAGCGTGCCGGTGGAAACACTTGGCAAGTTCACGTTGGGTGACTTTGCCAAATACATGCCCGAACTGCTGAAGTTGGGGATGCCAGCAGATACCGTCCTGAACGGCACCAAGGCCTACTCATATCGTATCAAGCCCGGTGCGATCGTACTTCCCGGTATTGAACCCAGCGGAGTATCCATGGAAGCATGGAGCGAAACAGAAGGCGGCTCACCCTACCTTTACGACTTCTCGTTTGGCTTCGGTGATGTCGATTTCTACGCTGTTGGCCCGACTCATTCGGCAGGCGAACAGTTCATGATCAAAGTGATCCAGGGTGAGATGTCTGCCTTAGGCGGACCCAACAGCGACAGGTGGGGTGGCTCCAAAGTGCGCAAGCTCATGAACCGTCCTGTGATCGCCAAGTAAGCCGGATTTCCTACCAACCAATATTGGAGATTGAACAAAATGAAACAGCTATTCAAACTCAGTGCCAGCGCTTTATTGCTGGGCCTCAGCATAACCGCCTTTGCCGGACCCGCCGTTGACCCGCTCGACGAGCAGTTCGGCGTGGCATCCCAACCGGCGTATATCAAGCATTACGAGGCCGACAAGTCCGGGAAGGTGCTGCTCAACCCTTACCTGCAAATCGGCACTAAAGATTTTCCGGCCGTGCTTGACGTAAAGAGCGCTCCCTTTAACTGGGTAATCGATGCCGAGGGGCGCGTTGCCATTATTCCGGAGGCACCCCATCCTCTGGGCAGGATTTATGACAAAGGCTTCTTCCGTCCTGAAGACCAATCGACCCGCAAACCCGGCACGCGTGAAAACTATGGCCATCCATCCACTTTGGGAGGGGCGCCCGGTCGCATCAGTGGAGAGATCCTGTATGACAACGACTCCAAAATTTACACGGTCAACAACAAGTCAGGCCGCTACACCAAACACAACACCGATCGAACGCCAGAGCAGTTGGTAAACGCCGCCAAGTTGATCCGCGAAGTCGTTGACCCGGGTGGCGTGGCTTGGGGCCCGGTCTACTATTTGTTGGACTACACCTCTGCCGAAATCAAAGAGAAACTGCTAAACGATCCCAAGCTCGCGTACGATGATCCCAAGAAGAAGATCCGCCCGCACTTGATCGTTATGCAAGGCGGGCCCGCACAGGCTTTTGCCGAAAAGCCCACCATTGCCACCGTTTCGCCACCCGCGCCGCAAGCGGCAGAGCCCGCACCCAAGGTTGCGCCGTTAGCTGAGGCGGTGGTCCCACCCAAGCCAGCCAAGACGAAGAAGCCAAAAGCTGCACAAAACGATGACCCGTCCTGAACGCCTTGCGATCAGATCATCACAAAATAAGGAATGAATGAAATGAAAAACATCAAACTCTCTGTTTTAGCCTGCAGCAGCGCAATGGTATTGAGCGTGGCATTCGGTCCGCAGACGGTTGTCGCCCAAGACCTGGCGACACCCTATGTATCAGTGTTGAAAGGCAGCAGGAATTTCTTTAGCGGTTACGATCCCATCAATCGCGATGGCTCGGTCAATGTCGTCATCGAGATCCCAGCCGGCAGCACGGCCAAGTATGAAACCAACAAACAGAGTGGAATGCTTGAACTGGAGCAAAAAAACGGGGCCCCGAGGTTTGTGCAGTATCTGGGCTACCCGGTAAATTACGGGGCCATCCCGCGATCCATACTGCTCAAATCCAAAGGTGGAGATGGAGATAGTGTCGATGTCCTCGTGCTAGGTCAAGCAGTCCCCATTGGATCAGTAGTCCGTGGGAGGGTTATTGGTTTGTTGAGCCTGATTGACACCGGTGAGAAGGACGACAAGGCCGTGGTCGTGATGGAGAACTCGCCCTTTGAAAAAGTTGCCAATATTGCCGACCTTGACGCCAAATTCCCCGGTGTCACTTCCATTATTCAAACCTGGTTTACGTCCTACAAAGGGTACGGAAAGGATGGAAAATTGATGTTGTCCTCGTCTGGCTTCAAGGGACGGGCAGAAGCCGTCAAACTCATTGGCGATGCCATTCTCGACTATGAACTTTCGGTTGTGACGGAGGCGGATAAGCGCGCCCTGGATGAGAAAGGCAACCCTTATCTGTATCGTTGGCCGGGTGCAAAAAACTTGGGCGAGTAAACCGTAGGCGTTCATGCCACACCATCAGGCGTGAACGTGTCTTGGGCAACTGCGTGTTCCAACCCGTGGGTCTGGCGCCAGGATTGCACTTCCCGAACTGCCTGGTTGGCGGCTAGTAAGATTGGTTGCTACTACCGCCACCAAGAATTCTACCAAAGAAATCCTTGAAACAAACGGGCCAGGTACTACGCTCGATTCAGTGGTCAGCGCGGGTTCTCGAAGAAAACGTAGTTGCTAGCGTAGTCACTGATCTCGAAATAGACCTTCTTTTCTCCCGCGTCGGCGATGAAATTCAGGTTTTCATCCAGGACACCGTAGCCAAACCGGTAGGGCCGTGGCTTGTTATCGTCTGTCCCCATGGCGGTGCTGAGCTTGTCGATCTTGATGAAGCGGCGTACCAGTTTGTCGCCAGCGTAGATTTCCAGTACTCCGTTGGTTCCGGTCCAGTTCTGGATGTCGCGGCTGATCTTGTTTTGTTGCTCCTGGGTGCAGGATGCAAGAAGAAATATGGAGGTAGCCCCCGCAAACATTGCACAGACAGCTCTTGACTTGATAGCAATCATGGGTTGATCCTGAATCCGTTGGTGGAGTGCCTGTCGGCGCCTAGGCCGTCGGTAGACCTGGGGTTAAAGGGAAGTTCTCTGCCGCAATGCCTCGTAAAGGCACACACCACTGGCCACCGACACGTTCAAGCTTTCCACCGCGCCACGCATGGGGATGCTCACCAATGCATCGCAGGTCTTGGCCGTGAGCTGACGGATGCCGGCACCTTCTGCACCCAACACCAGGGCCACCGGGCCTTTCAGGTCGGTCTGGTACAGCGTCGCAGGGGCCGTGTCGCTGGTGCCGATGATCCAGATGTTGCGCTCCTTGAGCTCATTGAGTGTGCGGGCCAGGTTGGTAACCATGAAATACGGCACCGTTTCTGCCGCGCCACTGGCGACCTTGGCCACCGTCGCGTTGATGCCGGCGGCATGGTCTTTGGGGGCAATCACTGCATGAACACCGGCACCGTCGGCGACGCGTAAGCACGCACCCAGGTTGTGCGGATCGGTCACACCGTCCAGCACCAAAATCAAGGGCTGGGTGCGCTGTTCCGGTGGCAATTCAGCGTTGGCGGCTTCCAGGTCTTCCAGCAGTTCGTCCAGCGAATGCACCTGTGCGATGGCCTGAACTTTTGCCGCAATGCCCTGGTGCCCATGCCCACCGCACATTTTGGAAAGGCGCGCGCCGTCAGATTCAATAAGTTTGACGCCAGCCTCATTGGCCCGGTCCAGAAAACTGCGCATGCGGGCATCGCGGCGCGTCGGCTCGAAATAGATTTCAATAATGGACTGGGGCGCCGTTTTAAGACGCACGCCCAAGGCGTGGAAACCGAACAATATTTTGGGTGAAGACATCCCCCGATTATCGCGGCTATCTACACTACAAGATGGCCCGCTTCAATGGTGATAATCCGGTCACAACGCGCGGCGATAGCACGGTCGTGGGTGACCAGGACCAAGGTGGTCCCCTGCTCCCGGTTCAAATCAAACATCAACTCCATGATGGTCTCGCCAGTGGCAAAGTCCAGGCTGCCAGTGGGTTCGTCCGCCAGCAGGACGGCAGGATGCACCACAAAGGCACGGGCCAGCGCAACCCTTTGCTGCTCGCCACCGCTCAAAACCTTGGGGTAGGAAGACAGCCTCTGCGACAAACCGACGCGGGCCAGCATCTCCGTGGCGGCTTTGCGTGCATCCTTTCGCCCCCCCAATTCCAGCGGCAACATGACGTTTTCAAGAGCAGTCAGGTTGCCCAGCAACTGAAAGCTCTGGAACACAAAGCCCACCTTGCTGGCACGCAGGGCGGCGCGTTCATCTTCGTTCATGGCGAACAGGTCGGCACCCGCCAAACGGACGGTGCCACTGGTGGGGGTATCCAAACCTGCGATGATGGACAGCAAGGTGCTTTTGCCTGAGCCCGAAGCGCCGACAATGGCAGCTGTTTCCTTCGCGTTGAGCGCAAAATCGATATCGCTCAAGATCTGCAGCGTGCCGGTGGAGTCGGTGACCGATTTACCAATGTGTTCTACAGAAATAATGACTTCACTCATGGGACTTTCTTTGGTTCGACGACACTGTATCGCGCTTGGCCTCCTGGCCGCCGCAGTGGGGACTTTTCCGGCGCTGGCAGCCCAACCCCTGCCTCGCACGCAAACGATTCTGGTGGTAGGTGATTCCTTGAGTGCAGAGTATGGCCTCAAACGGGGGAGTGGCTGGGTTGCGTTGATGGAGCAGCGTTTGTTGAAGGAAAAGATTTCGGCCAAGGTCATCAACGCCAGCATCAGTGGCGACACCACCTCGGGCGGGCGCTCCCGATTGGGGGTGCTTCTCAAACAGCACCAACCCACCCTGGTCATTCTGGAGTTGGGTGGCAACGATGCGTTGCGCGGCCTGCCCTTGGATATGACGCAAGACAACCTGCAGGCCATGACCCGGGCCACCCAGGAAAGTGGCGCCAAGGTTTTATTGGTGGGGATGCAGGTGCCGCCCAACTACGGAACTGACTACGCAACACGCTTTGCAAATTCATTCGCTACTGTTGCCAAAGCCAACAAGGCGGCCCTGGTTCCGTTCATGCTCAAGGGGATTGCCGATGGCCCTGAAGCCGCAGGGTTTTTCCAGGGAGACCGCATCCACCCCAATGAAGCGGCGCACCCGCTGATCCTCAACAACCTTTGGCCAACCGTAAAGAAACTGATTCCATGAGTCTGACAATGTGGAGCGCAACCGACGTGGTTGATCAAATCGACACATTCGACACCGTTATCGATGCGCGAAGCGAAGGTGAATATGCGCTGGACCATTTGCCGGGTGCAGTGAACTGGCCCACGCTGAACGACGAAGAACGCAAGCTGATAGGCACCCTTTACAAACAGGTCAACCAGTTTGAGGCCAAGAAGCGCGGCGCGGCCTTGGCTGCGCGCAATATTGCCGGACACATCGAGCGTGAGGTTATTGAAAAACCTAAGGACTGGAAGCCGCTGGCCTATTGCTGGCGGGGGGGGAAACGCAGTGGGTCACTGTCCTTGATTCTCGACCAGATCGGGTTTCGTGTCGCCTTGCTGGAGGGCGGCTACAAAGCTTTTCGGGCTGCCATGCTACTGGACATTCCGCTGCGGGTAGAGCCACTGAATTTTCAGGTCATTTGTGGAACAACCGGATCTGGCAAAACACGCCTCTTGCACGCGCTGGCGCGTGCGGGTGCGCAAGTGTTGGACCTGGAAGCACTGGCAAGCCACCGCAGTTCGGTACTGGGTGCAATTCCCGGCCAAGCACAGCCCACCCAAAAGCACTTTGATTCGCTGATCTGGGACGCCTTGCGAAAACTGGACCCAGGCCGTCCGGTCTACGTGGAAAGCGAAAGCAAAAAAGTGGGCAACGTCGCCATTCCGACCTCACTGGTGGAACACATGCGCAACAGCCCCTGCCTGGACTTGAGTCTGCCCATCACCGAGCGGGTAGCTTTGCTGCTGGAGGACTACGACTTTTTTGTGACCGACCAGGCACACTTTTGTGAACGGCTGGAAGCTTTGACTGAAATTCGTGGCAAGGCCACGGTCTCTGCCTGGAAAGACCTGGTAGTCAATGGTGGCGTCGAAACCGTGGTGCACGACCTGTTGACCCAACACTACGACCCGGTTTACTTGCAGTCGATGGCGCGCAATTTTTCCCAGTACACCCATGCACGGGCCTTGGAGCCACGTGACCGCAGTGTGCGCGCCATGCAGGAACTGGCGCAGGCACTCGTCAATTCGCCCCTGCACGCGTCGTTTACGTCTGCCGCGGGCTAACCGGCGTTGGGATTTGGCGTTGGAGCGTTTTCGTCCGACGCGCCGTCTTCGTCACCTGTAGAAGGCTCGTCGGCAAGGCCATGCGCCTTGCGCTCATTTTTTTCCTTCAGCTTTTCTTCTTTTTTCTTCTTTTTTGCCAGTTCTTTCTGGCGTTTCTCGTAACCGTAATTGGGTGTTGCCAAGGTATGCTTTCTGTAGTTGCCGACACTTTACCATCGAAGCTTCAGGCTTCCGCCGATTCCGGTGGCCATTCGACCGCGCCGCGGTAGGCGTGCCAGGTTGCGTGACCCAACAATGGACCGGTCACCAGCAAGCCCAGAGTCCAGGGCATCAGCAAAGACAAAACCACCAAGGCGGTGATCATTGCCCCCCACAGAAGCAAAACGACCGTATTGTGGAAAAACACCTCAATGCTGGTGATCGCCGCAGAGATGGCGTCCGTGTCCCGATCCAAAATCATCGGAATGGAAACCACGGCGATGGAAAAAACCAGCACGGCAAATGCCCCCCCCACGATGGTGTAGGCGGCAACAAACTCCCAGTTGTCTGGATTGAATACAGCCTGCATCACGCTGCTGGTCGAAGGCATGCCGGTATTGAAGAACACAGCGAAAACAACCAGCGATGCCCTGCCCCACAACAACTCCAGCACCAGCAATACCAAGACCAGCATGGCCATGCTGCGGATGTGCGAATCCCAACAGGTCAACGAAGCCCCCAGCTCTGGCTTCAAACCTTGTTCGCGCCTTCGGCTCACATCGTAGAGTCCCATCGCAAGGAACGGCCCGAGCAACAGGCAGCCTGACGCGATGGACATGGTGTATTCCGGTTTGGAACGAAAAACAGCGCCCAGCACCATGGCCATCAGGCTAAACGACACGCCATAAAAAAAGCTGATGCCTGGGTGCGCGCACATATCACGCCACCCCGCGCCAAGCCAACGGAATGGGTCGGCCACGCCCAAGGGCCGGATCGTCTTGCGAGGCGCGTCAGACGGCGGTGGTATGTACGGTGGCGGGGTGTCTTGCGACGCTAAGTCAGTCATGACCTACAGCCTAACTGCTGCCAGCCCTACTGCCTATTGAGGAAAACACCGAATCAACGCAAAGCGCATAACGCGCGGTCAATATCAGCCTGCAGATCTTCGACGGCTTCCAGGCCTACGGCAAACCGCACAACGGTCCCTTCGGCAAGGTGCCTGGGCCAGACCGTGCGCATCGAAGCGAGGTCATAGGGAACGACCAGACTGATCGGCCCCCCCCAGCTGTAACCCAGGCGAAACACGCGCAACGCATCACAAAAAGCGTCAACCTTTTGTTGGTCGAAACGCGCATCCAGAATCACGCTGAAAAGACCGGCGGCGCCTCCGGGGCCGTTTTTGCACAGGGCCTTCCAGTGGGAGTGGCCGGGCGAATCTCCCAGCGCAGGGTGCAGCACCTGAGCGAACTCTTCGCGGGTTTGGCACCATTGGGCAAGGATACGCGTCGTTTCATCGTGCTCCCGGTAGCGCAAAGGCATGCTGGGCAAAGACCGCAGCACAGCTTCGACATCATTGGCACCGACCCCCAATCCGAGCCGCATGTGCGCATGTTTCAGACGCAGGTGCAAGCGAACATCCCGGGTAATGACACTGCCCATCAAAACGTCGCCGCCGCCACTGGGGTATTTGGTCAGCGCATGAACCGAGATGTCGACACCCAAGCTGTCGGGTCCGGGAGGAAGCAGGTCGAACGGCTGAAAGGCCAGCCCCGCGCCCCAAGTGTTGTCCAACGCTACCCATGCTTTGGCTTGTTTGGCAAGCTTGACCAGGGCGCGCAAATCGGGGAACTCCAATGTGACCGAACCCGCGGCTTCGACCCATACCAGACGGGTGCGATCCGACATTTTGGCGGACAAGTCCGCCGGTTCCATGGGATCGTAGTACCGGTGAGTAATACCCCAGCTCTTGAGCTCGCCTTCTGCCAGCGCCTTGTTGGGGCCATAAGCATTGTCGGGCAGCAGGACTTCATCACCCTGTTTCAGCAGGCCCAAGGCGACCAGTGCAACAGCCGACAGTCCGCTTGGAGCCAACAGGCATTGCAACCCGCCTTCCAGGGTACACAACCGCTCTTCCAGGGTGTAGGTCGTGGGCGTCCCGTGCAGGCCATACGTGTACCCGGATTTGTCCTTCCACTCACGACTTCGCATGGCCGCGACAGAAGGGAAGAACACGGTCGAGGCTTTGAAAATACCCGGTTGGGGGGCATCAAACCCGTCTGGCGCACGGTAAGGGTGGTGGATAAGCGTGGTGATGGGCTGGGTCATAACCGAAGATTTCTATTCCGTTGCCGCAGTACTCAAACACTCCACTTCTGGATCAATTGCTCCGGACGCATGGCATCGTAGCTCTCGAACGGCTGGTGAATCCAGGGGTTGGTCGGCAAAAACTCCACCGAATAGTCGGGTGATATTTTGGAAAGGGCTTTGGTCCAGATCACGGCACTGCGCAGCTCGGTAATCGGTGCGTAGTCGTGTTTGAGTTGATGAATGACGGCATTGAGCGTGTGACCAGAATCGGCCAGGTCATCCACCAGCAACACACGACCCGCAATTTCACCTTTTGGAGTAGTGATGAAACGGGCGATATCCAGGTTGCCCTGGACGGTTCCAGCGTCGGACCGATATGAACTGGTCGACATGATGGCCAGCGGCTTGTCAAAAACCCTGGAGAGTATGTCACCGGGCCGCAAGCCGCCACGGGCCAGACACAGAATAGTGTCGAAATCCCACCCCGACTGGTGGATTTTGATGGCCAGTTTTTCGATCAGGTTGTGGTACTCGTCGTAGCTTACGTAC